>NZ_JBQSXG010000073.1:0-15693 GCF_052378005.1 Psychrobacter sp. AOP31-B2-9 | reverse complement strand
ATAGGGGGTTTTTTATATTTTATGATTCTCATTATTTATTCTAGGATATTTTGTTCTGTATGCTCATTATCGTGATAAATTAGGCGATTAATATGCGACAGGAAAGAGTAGCTCATGATTTGGCTAAAAATGCTTATTGGTGCCTTGATGGTATTGGCAATTCAATTATTTGCACAAACTCGGTTTTTTTATTTGGCGGCGCTTGCACCACTTTTCCCCACTTTTACGTTAATCAGCCATTTTATTGTGGGTACTGAGCGTAATCCTGCTGATTTAAAGGTTGCTTTGATATTTAGTATGCTCGGCGTCATACCTCATCTTATCTATACTTTTGTAGTGTTTTTTAGCATCGGCTATGTCAGTCTTTATAAAGCCTTGATGCTGGGTGTGGTAGCTTGGATGATTGCTGCTGCTATTTTGGTCATTGCATGGCAGTACATACAAGCTTAAAGAGATATGGTTAACCTTGTCTTGCCACTTGTATAACCATAAGAGCGTTGTCTATAAAAAATATTTATAGATAATTTTTATAGACAGGGTGGTAGATGTTATTCTTGATAGCATTAAAACATACAGTTTAGGAGTAATAAGATCACAGATTGAATAACTTGAACCATAATATTGTCGCAACGATTTAGTTTATCACCATTTATAAAAATAGGGCTTAAAAAAAGATGGATACCTTAAATATCCTATACCTTGTAGGAGCATTGTTAATTTTTGCCAGTATTATGGCAAGTACATTGTCAGCACGCTTAGGCGTTCCATTGTTATTATTGTTTTTAATGGTGGGCATGTTGGCAGGCGAGCAGGGTATCTTGGGTATTGAATTTTCTCAATATCCGCTAGCCAATTTCGTCGGTCAGGCAGCCCTAGCTTGTATCTTGCTCGATGGTGGTTTACGTACCTCGTTTAAATCGTTCCGAGTGGGTTTAAAGCCTGCTATTACATTGGCAACTTGGGGTGTGTTTGCCACAGTGATGGTATTGGGCGTATTCATCACTTGGTTGCTTGATGTTGATTGGCGTTTTGGTCTACTGATGGCAGCCATCGTTGGTTCGACCGATGCAGCAGCGGTATTTTCTCTCTTACGAAATGGTGGTGTTAAGCTCAATGATCGTGTCCAGGCCACGCTTGAGTTAGAGTCTGGTGGTAACGACCCATTGGCTATCTTATTAGTCACGGGTTTGATTGCGCTAAATGTGGATCCGGCAGGGCAGAGCGTACTTGGATTTTTGGGTTTGCTTTTACAGCAGTTAGGTGTTGGCTTGGGCATGGGTTTGCTCTTTGGTTATTTACTATCACGGTTATTACCAAAGGTACATCTAGCCGAGGGCATGTATGCTATTTTAATACTGTCTGCAGGCTTGGCTGTTTTTGCCGCGACAAACCTGCTTGGCGGTAGTGGGTTTTTGGCGGTCTATCTCACAGGCGTGATGATTGGTAATCACAAGGTGCGATCGACCGAGCATGTCATGCGAGTGATGGATAGTTTTGCTTGGTTGTCCCAAGCGGTACTCTTCGTTGTTTTAGGACTCTTGGTCACACCGTCGAACGTCATTAATGTTTGGCATTATTCGGTAGCGATTGCCGCCTTTATGATTTTTATTGCTCGTCCTATTGCCGTATATAGTAGCGTCAAACCATTTAAGTTCAAGGACCGAGAAATTGGGTTTATCTCTTGGGTTGGCTTGCGTGGTGCGGTGCCTATTACGCTTGCTATCTTGCCTGTTATGGCAGGTATAGATAATGCGTTTATGTTATTCGATATTGCTTTCGGCGTGGTGGTTTTATCGTTGATTTTGCAAGGTACAACCATTCCTATTATGGCAAATCTGTTTAAGGTACGCATTCCAACAAATAAAGACCCGAAAGAAGAACATGAAGTTTGGGTATCTGATAAAGCCAGTATTACTTTGTATGAATTTGAAGTTCAATCAGGTGCTTTTGCCATCGGTCGACATCCTTTGGAAATCTCTAAGCGTGTCAATCCTGATGAAATTCGGATTTTTGCGTTAGTACGTGGACAAAAAATTATCGTGACTGATGAAGATACTAGGTTAAAGTTTGGTGATAGCGTTTGGTATGCGATGCGCGGAAATCATGCCAGTAAAATTGCTAAGATTTTTAATGACACAACGTTAAATCATAAAGCAATTGATGATTTTTATGGCGATTGGCTGCTATCACCCAGTGTAAAACTTGGTGATTTGCCATTTTTTACTGGAGTAATGTCTTCCGAGTCTCTAGTAGATACTCTAAAGTATAAACCTGAAAACGGTGTCAAAAACATGTGGGAACAAACCGTGGCGGAGTATGTAAAGCAACGTTTGGATACGGCCCCCGTTTCTGGTGATACTGTCGTAATTAGCGACGAGTGGTCATTAGTGATCAAAGAAGTCGATGACAAAGGACGGCTGAGAACTATTGGTTTAAAGTATCAAGAACCCCTAGCAGCTACACCATAAATTTTACCGCGCTATAGGACATATATGCACGTGCCCTATAGTAAATTCATCATTTTATTCAAAAAGTCAGCAACGTGTTTATGTTGGCTCTGCCGATACGCCCAATGATGCTCGACGGCATAACTGGCTTCCTCTCGTAGCAAGACTTTCATTAGGCCCATCTTCTCATAACGTGCTGCTAGGTCACGAGGTAAATAGCCAACATGATGACCGGCAAGAATCATCTGTGCGGTCGCTTCCATATGATAAGTAGTGGCGCTTAGCGTTTTGGGACGTACATGATGGATGCTGACATCCGTAATATAGCCACGCTTTATCCATGGATAGTTTTGTTCTAAATCTTCCAGTGTCAAACCTTCTGAATTATAAAATAGCCGATGTTCGCGTCCGCAGCATACCATTTGCCTTTCTACAAATGCTGGCTTGAACGTCAGCAATGGCGGAAAGCTGCCAAAATAACCAACACCAATATCACTTTCGTTGCTGAGCAATTTCTCTAGCATGTTCTCAGGGCTTTGTACGTCGATAGAAAAGTGTATCAATGGATTATTACGGTAGCTGCTTGCAAGTCGTTGTCTAAGTACCTCATAAAAAAAGTTAGGCATTTGATCGGTTAGGCAGAGTCTAATATGCCCGCCGTGAACGGAGTCTAATTGCTGAATATAATGCAGCTGATGTTGAAAGTTGGCGACTGATTCAGTAAAGGCGATGCAAGCCTCATAAACTGCTGCACCATCTTCTGTCAGCTTAAAGCCTGCGCGACCACGATGGCACAATGTCATACCGAGACGATCTTCTAAGTGCGTCAAATGACCACTGATCACTGAGGGAGTGAGGTTTAAGCGCGTCTGAGCCGCTGTCACCCCTGACAGTCTACGATGGCCATAAAACTACGCAGGGTTTTTATGTCTATTTTTATCAACTCATCTAATATCAAGAATTAGCCTCCAATAAATACCTTTTTGATAAATACTCCGTTCAACAAACTTCTGCTAATAACGTATAAGTCTGCTTTACTACGAAAATTTAGAAGTTTACTTCTGAATTTTACCATGGTTCAGCACCTTATATTTAGGTATTGTCAAAGGTATGTAGCAAATTGTGTATTTTCACTAACAGGTAATAAAGAGGTAATTTATGAGCTTCAATCAGCCACTAAGCGGTAACGAGATGCCAAGATTTGGCGGTTTCGCTTCTATGATGCGCCTGCCAACTCAAGCCGACGCCAAAGGATTAGATGTAGCGTTTGTTGGCGTACCACTAGATATTGGCGCATCCAACCGTAGTGGTGCAAGATTGGGTCCTAGACAGATTCGTGATGAGTCAAGAATGATTCGTCCCTACAATGTGGCGACTCGTGCTGCACCTTTTGAGTCATTACAAGTCGCTGATATCGGCGATGTCCCTATCAATACATTCAACCTGCTAAAAAGCGTCGATATCATCGAACAATTCTATACCGATAAAATCGTTAAACACGATGCTATCCCATTAACGCTAGGCGGTGACCATACCATTGCACTTCCTATCTTACGTGCGCTTGCCAAAAAACACGGCCCTGTTGGTATGGTACATATCGATGCTCATGCAGATATCAATGATGATATGTTTGGCGAAAAAATCGCTCACGGCACGCCATTTCGCCGTGCTGTCGAAGAGAACCTAATCGATGGTAATCGTGTGGTACAGATTGGATTACGTGGGACAGGCTATAGCGCTGAAGAATTTGATTGGTCAACTGAGCAGGGCTTTCGCGTGGTGCCTGCCGAGGAGTGCTGGTACAAGTCACTAGCACCCTTGATGGCAGAGGTACGTGAAAAGCTAGGCGATGGTCCTGTCTACTTAAGCTTTGACATCGATGGTATTGACCCTGCGTTTGCCCCAGGTACGGGTACTGCTGAAATTGGTGGTTTGACCTCAACGCAAGGTATCGAAATTGTGCGTGGTATGCGTGGTCTAGATGTGGTCGGCGGCGATTTGGTAGAAGTATCACCGCCTTATGACCCATTTGGTAACACTTCTGTATTGGCGGCGAATTTGTTGTTTGAGATGCTATGTATCTTGCCCGGTGTGCGTTATGACGATAAGGTCAAAGCGGTTTACTAATCGCCGTCATTTATTCCTCTATAATGAGCAACCTTTGCAGCTAACAGTTAGTAATCAATATCAAAGAGAAAATGCAAAGGTTGCTTTGAGGTATTGATAATTATTTGAATATTCAGCGAAATTTTCTAGGATGACTGACCCATGACCCAATTGACGCAAACGTCTTCTGCATTACCAAAAACCACTTCTCTAACCTGTGGTGAGCTACTGGTACAGTGGCTAGAGTATTATGGTGTAGAGACTGTCTTTGGCATCCCTGGTGTACATACGGTAGAGCTTTATCGCGGCTTGCCTAGTACCAATATCCGTCATGTGACACCGCGTCATGAGCAGGGCGCTGGGTTTATGGCGGATGGCTACTACCGTGCTTCTGGCAAGGTCGGGGTTTGTTTTATTATCACGGGCCCCGGCATGACCAATATAATGACAGCGATGGCGCAGGCGCTGGCTGATTCGATACCGATGCTAGTCATCTCTAGTGTCAACAAAGTCAAAGACACGGGTAGCGGTGAAGGACATTTGCATGAGCTGCATGATCAGCAGGGTATGGTCAGTAAAGTAGCTCTGACCAGCAAAACTATTTGGCAACCTGAATCGCTACCGACAATGATTGCAGAAGCCTTTGCTTTATTTAATGGTGCGCGTCCGGGACCAGTACATATTCAGTTACCTATCGATATCATCATTGCTGATGCCAGTCATGTCGCTAAGCCACCTAAGTTAAATGCTGCCGCAACTGGCCAAGCTGATACAAATAGCTTGAGCCTGCCACAGGTTACTAGATCACTGCCGAATCCTGCGCAATTAGACCTGATTGTACAGTCACTAAAAACCGCGAAAAACCCTGTAATACTTTATGGTGGCGGCTGTGTCGATGTCGATCACGATGCACAGCGATTGGCAGAGCTGATAGATGCGCCAACGTTTTTGACAATTAATGCCAAAGGCTTGCTGCTACCTGGTCATCCATTAAGTTTGGGTAGCAACCAGTCATTAGCCGCAGGTCGAGCCGTGATTACCGAAGCAGATTGGGTGCTAGCGATTGGTACTGAGCTTGGTGAGACTGACTACGATGTGTTCTTTAACGGTGAGTTCCAGATAAATGGCACGCTGGTACGTATCGATTGTGATGCCCAGCAACTGCAGCGTCCATTTAGAGCAGATATCGCGGTACTGTCCGATGCACAGATGGCGATTAGTGGTCTATGTAGCCGCTTAGAACATCAGGCACTCGATCATCAAGCACTGTCACGTGTTAATGAGGCAAAACAAGCCATATTGAAGGATGTAACAATAGACTTTGCTGGTCAAAATGCATTATTAAAGCTGATCAGAGATGAGGTGGAAGACGTCATATTTGTTGGTGATTCAACGCAGCCTGTCTATAGCGGTAACCTTGGCTTTGAAGCCTTAGCACCGCGTAAATGGTTTAACTCATCGACAGGTTTTGGCACCTTGGGTTATGGCTTGCCTGCTGCTATCGGAGCCATGGTTGGCTCAAACTTGCCTGTCGTCAGCTTGATGGGGGATGGCGGTATCCAATTTACGATTGCCGAGCTCATCTGTGCAGCCGAGCTTGAGTTGCCATTGATTATCTTATTATGGAACAACCAAGGCTACGGTGAGATTCGTCGGTATATGGAAGAGGGCGGTTTACCAGTGATTGGTGTCAATATTAAAACGCCAGATTTTGCGCCACTAGCAGCAGGGTTTGGGGCTGGCTATCGCAGAATCACCGATAAGCAGCAACTATTAGCCGCATTAAAAACAGACACTAAGGGTAAACAGCCAATCATTTATGAGATTGATGAAGCGGATGATTTTTTAAAAGAGATAGCTGAGACAGTCACTTATTTTAGTTAAGAGTGCTGATGTTCATAACTTTATAAAGTGACAAACGCTGATTACGCAAGGAAGTATGTTCATGCCGCCAAACGCTAAAAAATGGTCAGAAAACAGACACAAGCAAATATCGTGTTTGTTGACCGACCTTGCGGCTGTTGTTGGTACGACCAACCTATTAACAAAAGCAAGCCAGCAGCAGTCCTATGTACAAGGTGCGATTGAAGCCATCACAGACGCTACCGCAGCAGTTGTGATACCAAATTCTCTAGTGGCACTATGGCGAGTCATTAATATCTGTGCAGCTGCCGATGCAATCATCATTGCTCAAGCGGCTAATACAGGCTTAACAGGTGGCTCCACTCCAAACGGAGACTATGATCGACCGCTAGTAGTGATCTCTATGCAGTCATTGGGCGGTGTGCATTTACTCAATAATGCAGCAGAGCTGGTTGCTTTGCCAGCTGCTACTTTGCAGCAATTAGAGTCTATCCTTGCGCCATTAGGGCGTGAGCCGCACTCAGTATTAGGCTCTAGTTGTGTTGGTGCATCGGTGATTGGCGGTATTTGTAATAGCTCAGGCGGGATGCTAGTACAGCGTGGGCCTGCATATACTGAGATGGCATTATTTGCTAGACGCAATGCCTCAGGAGCGTTTGAGTTAATCAATCATTTGGGGCTGGATTTGGGTTCGCATCCCGAAGAAATGCTAGAGAACTTGCAAGCTGGCACATTTAGCGAAGCCTCAAACAGCACAAGCGATATTCAAGCTTGTACCAACCAGCATTATCAACACAAAGTTCGTGATTGTGAGGCAACGACACCTGCTCGATTTAACAATGATCCTAATGGTCTGTATGAAGCGTCTGGTTCAGCGGGTAAGGTTATTGTATTTGCGGTGAGGGTAGCGACCTTTGCTAAACCAGAGCGAGAGCAAACGTTTTATATCTCGACCAATGATGCGGATACTTTAACCACACTCAGAACACAATGGTTAAAGAGTGAGCTCACGCTGCCTATCTTGGCTGAGTATATGCATGGGGATTACAACGATATCACGATGCGCTATGGTCGCGACACTTGCTTAAGTATGCGAAAGCTGCCTGCCAATAAGATAGGTGCGCTATATCGATTGCAGGCAAAGATTGGCTATTATCTGGATAAATGGCATCTGCCAAAGACGCTGCCAGATCGGATATTGCAACTGTTATCGAGACTTATGCCGCAATCGTTACCCGAATCTTTGAGTAAACAAGCGCTCGCATATAAATACCATTTGATTATAAAAGTCGCAGATGGCGTTGATGGTATTGGCGGCAACAACAACATCACCGCTGCGCAGACATTTTTGCAAAACCATCTACAGCAGTATCAAGGTGCGTTGCATGTATGTACAGCATCCGAATCGCAGTCGTTATTGGTGTTTCGCAGTGCCGCGACCGCTGCCATGTTTCGTTATTACGATTTAAGTCAAGATAAATTAAGCCAAGACAAATTTGGCGAGCTGTTATCGACTGATATTGCCTTACCTAGAAATGCTGTAGATTGGGATGAGGCTTTACCTAATTCCTTACAAGAACAAGTCAGCAAAACTTTTTATTTGGGGCATTTTTTCTGTCATGTCATGCACCAAGACTATTTATTGAAACCCAATATCAATGCCAAGCAGTTCAAGGATGAGTTGCTGGCATTTTATGACCAACGTCATATCGAGTATCCGGCGGAGCACAATGTGGGGCATGTGTATCCTGCTAAAACCGAACTACATCGTTTTTATAAAAAACTGGATCCAACCAATTCGCTAAACCCAGGTATTGGTCAGACAGAGAAATGGAAAAACTGGCAATCATCGCCCATTAAGGAGAAGTTAAATGACGAATGCTATTGATAAGTCGCAGCAGCCGATTTTAGGGAACAACACTGTCGACCCAGAAACGCCGCAGGCAGGACAATGGCGCGATGCCATGTGGAAATTTTTATTATTTTCAGCGTTAGGGATTGGGTTATTTATCATACCCTTCCAGTGGGATGGCAAAGTCACTATTTTATTGGGTGTATTGACCGATACGTTGCAGGCCATGTTGGGTGGTTTTGTGGCTTATATTACCATGGCAATCGTGTCTATTTCTTTCATCGGAGCTCTGGCGGTTAAGGTACTAAAGCCCAACTTAAAAGAGAACTCATTGGCAAAAAACCTCTTTGATGTGGATTGGTTTTGGTTGATCACGCGATTTTTGGGCATGTTATTTGTTTGGATGATTTATCTACAGGTCGGCCCTGAGTTTATTATCAATCGTAATACGGGCGGCGTCATTTTTGAAGATTTGATTCCCATTTTGATTCCACTGTTTTTCTTCGCCATTTTGTCACTACCATTCTTGACTGACTTTGGTTTGATGGAGTTTTTGGGTACTTTAGCCAGTAAGATATTCATTAAGCTGTTTAAATTGCCAGGTCGCTCTGCTGTCGATGCCATGTCTTCTTGGTTTGGCGCCGCATCTATCGGTCTGCTAGTCACCATGCAACAGTATGACAAGAGCTTCTATAGCCAGCGCGAAGCATCTATCATTGCCACCACATTCTCAGTGACCTCTATCGCCTTTACCTACGTAGTGGCCAAAACCATCGGTGTGGACAATAACTTCGTCTACTTTTATTTGACTATTGCACTCACAGGGTTTATCGCTGCGATCATTATGCCGCGTATACCGCCATTATCACTTAAACCTGACACATATCACGCTGGCAAGAGCATGCTAGATGAGGGTATTCCTGCACAGTACACCACTTATCAATGGGCACTCAATCGTGCCGTCACCCGCGCCCATTCTATGCCCAGCCTAGGTTATGTGTTCAAGCGCAGCGTTGGTAATTTGTTTGATATATATTTTGGATTGATCCCTGTTATTTTTGCTATCGGAACCATTGGTCTTGGTTTGGCAGAGTACACGCCTGTCTTTAACTGGTTAGCAACACCGCTCGTGCCACTGCTTGAATGGTTACAAATCCCAGAGGCTGCAAAAGCAGCACCAGCCATGATTATGGGCTTTGCGGATATGTATTTACCCGCCTTGATCGGTAAAAGTATTGAGAGTGAGATGACAAGGTTCATTGTTGGTGCTTGCTCCATCACACAGATTATTTATATGTCTGAAGTTGGTGCGCTGATCTTGAAGTCAAACATTAAGTTAAATGTGCTAGAGCTGTTCATAATCTTTATGTTCCGTACGATCATTAGTTTGGTGGTTATTACATCAGTGGCGCACCTATTGTATTAACCACAAGACTGTATTAACCGCAGATACAGGGCTAAAAAATATCTAGCTTAACAGTAAGACATAAATAATCGGTTTTTCTGTCATCAGATAAACCGATTATTTAATCGATAGTGTTAAATATATAAAAATAATTTTATTAAAAATATAAGGAGATGGACCATTATGGAAATGCTGAAGTCTAAAGACCTAACCAGAGAAACTGCTAGTCAAACCGCTCAAAATGAAGTTGTATTAAATGCCGCTTATATCAATGGTGACTGGGTTACGATCGAAGCGCCTGCACCTGACACTGGCATTGACACTGATAATGCAGGTTCTAATAAAACAAATAATCATGCTTTGTATGATCCAAACTCGGGTGAGGTGATCGCAACGACGCGCTTATGCACCAGTGCCCATGTAGCGCAGGCAGTCGAAGCGGCTGATGCAGCGTTTGCTAGTTGGTCACAAACCGCTGTTAGTGAACGTGCACACTATCTAAATGCCATTGCAGACTCTATGGAGCAGCAATTTGATAAATTGGTTGGGCTGTCTGTATTAAACAACGGCAAGCCAATTGAAGAAGCAAAAATAGACGTCAGTGATGCCATTGCCTGCTATCGTTATTATGCCAATATCATCATAAAACAAGCGACTTTATCTGAGGTGCTGACCAATGAGCCGGCCGTACGCTTGCTAAAAACCTATGCGCCAGTGGGTATTTGTGCACTCATCACCCCTTGGAATTTCCCCATGGTGACGACTGCTTGGAAACTAGCGCCTGCGCTAGCAGCAGGCTGTACCGTGCTATTAAAGCCGTCTGAAGTGACATTATTACCAGAGCTCATGCTAGGTAATATCTTATCGGAGATAGGCTTGCCAAAAGGGGTGGTCAATATCTTACCTGGTGCGGCTGAAGTGGGTGCTGCTATGACCAGTCATCCATTAATTGACAAAGTCTCGTTTACGGGTAGTAATGTCGTTGGTGAAAAAGTCATGACTCAAGCAGCGAGAGGTATCAAAGACATCAGCCTAGAGCTGGGTGGTAAGTCTGCTATCGTCGTATGTGCAAATGCTGATATTGGCTATGCCTGTGATTTAATTATTGGCGGTATATTTGCCAATGCAGGTCAGATATGCTCAGCCACTTCACGTTTGCTTGTACATCAAGATATCGCTGAACAGCTGTATGAGACCTTAAAGGTTAAAACAACAAGTCTGCAAATCGGTGATGGTTTTGCGGCAGACACGTTAATGGGTCCATTAGTCAGCGAGCAGCAATTGAAACAAGTCAAAAAATACTTTGATATTGCCACTGCCGAACACCTTGATTGTCTGACTGGTGGCGAGTTAGTGAACGGCTCTGGGTATTTTGCTATGCCAACTGTCTATACCGATGTACCGACGACCAGTCAGTTATGGAAGGAGGAAGTGTTTGGGCCTGTATTAGTTAGTACCACCTTTACCGACGATGCAGAAGCTGTTCGACTAGCCAACGATAGTAAATTTGCTCTAGCAGCGACCATCGTTAGTACCGATGAAACTGCTGCACTTGAGATGGCACTACAAATTAAAGCAGGGCATATCTGGATCAATGAGCAACAAATCGTACTGCCAGAAGCAGGGTGGGGCGGATTTAAGCAAAGTGGTATCGGACGCGAATTGGGCGGTGATGGACTGTCTGCTTATCAGAAAAGCAAGCATGTCTTATTGCCTTATTAAAAAATTAGGTTTGTTCAGGCTAAGGGCTAAGAGTAGGGGGCAATCATTAATCACTAGCCTGATTTTTATTGCGTAAAGTAACTTTACTAGACTAGAGTCACCATTCGATATAAAATTGAGCAATCATTCAAATTTATTGTTGTGGCTATTTTTATAAAGCCACGGCTTATGTAATGGAAAAGTTATGTCACGTACCGCACTTTATAATCGTCATGATTCATTAGAACGCGCGTTAAAACTTTTTTGGCAAAAGGGCTTTCACGCAACTTCTTTAAAAGATATAGAAGGGGCGCTGGACATGCGTCCGGGTAGTATTTATGCCGCATTTGGTAGTAAAGACGGATTGTTTCAAGAAGCCTTAGACTATTATGCTCGCTCAGGATTGACGGAGCTTGAACGTATATTAAGTAAAGAGCCGTCTCCATTATTGGGATTGGCTGCTTACTTGCGTCAGCTTGGTGGCATTAGGGATAAAGAGCTGCCAAGCCGAGCTTGTCTGTTGGTCAAAAGTTTATTGGAGTTGGGCGCTCGTGAGCAGGCAGCATTAGCAAAGGTTGAGATGCTACTGGCTGGTATGGAGACCCGTTTTATCGGTTATTTTACCGAAGCACAGCGATTGGGTGAGATGGACAGTGCATTGGACGCAACTAGGTTAGGGCGCCGCTTACAGGCCGAAGTGATGGGGCTGCGAGCTTTTGCACAGCGTGATGTAGACAGTGCAGCAGTACATGCATTGGCAGAGGACATGGCACTCTCTATAGAAGCGCTACGTATCGATGAACATGCTACTGTTTAATCTTTATAATATTAAAAACTGATATCGTTAAAATCGATTTCACTAGAAATTGATACCACTAAAAACTGACATCGCTAAAAGTTAACACCATAAAAAAGGGTTGTAGAGGAACTGTATAGTCTCGGGCTACACAATTCCTCTACAACCCTTAATGTTATAAAACCAACCATCATTTAGATGAATTAGTCTGGCATATCAGCCAACTGCTGCAAAATGCTCTTATAGTTCTCAATACCTTGAGCACCGCTGATTAGGTGACGCTCATTAAGAACCATAGAAGGCACACTTTGAATGCCTTGTTGCTGCCAGTGTTGTTTTTCTTTTTCTACTGCTGCAGCAAACCGCTGGTCTGCTAAGACCGCTAATGCTTCGTCACGATCCAATCCAACCTCTGCCGCAACATCGGAAAGCACATTATGATCTGATATATTTTTATTATCGACGAAGTGTGCGACGAACAATGCTTGCTTTAGGTCATGCATACGCCCTTGTTGACTGGCCCAATGTAGCAGCTGATGCGTATTAAAAGTATTGTAAGTACGAAAGTCATCGGTAAACTGAAAATGAAATCCAGCTTCTGAACCTACTTCCGCCATTCTAGCTCGGTTCTCTTGAATGTTCTCAGCAGTGGTACCGTACTTCTCCATGATATGCTCACGATAGTTTCGTCCTTCGTCCTTCGTGCGGCGTATTAGGATTTAACTCAAATGGATGCCAGTGAATCTCGTGCGGAGTGTTGGTTTGTTTTAATGCCTCGGCTAGTTGACTATAGCCAATAGCACACCAAGGGCAGACCACATCTGACACGATATCTATTCGTAATGGCTTTTTTGAATCACTCATAGTGGCTCCTTATTTTATACTTATACACATTGTATTTATATATATTGTCGTCTTATACATATTGTATAAAGAGCCGTTCTAAATCGAATAATCTAATTGATGATACGACCCAAAACAGCCCTTCATGTTTTACACAACGTATATTTTATACAGTTGGACAGCTTTAATCAGTTAACTTTAATTAGTCAGCTTTGTGCCATTCAAAACTTTGGAAAGGCTTGTCAATTGGTGTATTGGCCAAATGGTTTGTGTAGTTACTCATTACTTTTTGTGCAGCAGCAAGTATGACTTCTAATACTTGACGTTTGGTAAAACCTGCATTCAAGAATGATTGTACGGCATCATCATTCACGTTACCACGGTCACGAATGACAGACAGGGTAAAGTCACGTAATGCTTCTAGTTTTGCCGTTGGTAGTGGTGTCTCATTACGTAATGCTTCAGTAATTGCGTCATCTACTTTCATGCTTTTTGCGATACCTGTATGTGCAGGGACGCAATAATGGCACTCATGTTCTACGTTGATGGTTTGCCATACAACAGTGGTTTCTTCATTATCAAAACTGCTATCTAAAAACAGTTGATGTAGCTGTTGGTAACCTTCGAGTAAGCCAGGCGCTTCAGCCATCACTGCATGTAGGTTTGGAATCATACCAAAGGCATTGATAGAGTTGTCTAGTAATGCTTGGCTTGCTTCTGGTGCGCTTTCTTTATTATGTAAAGTAAAATCAGTCATATTAAAACCTTTTAATCATTATTAATAAATTGTTGTAGAGTAAGTGTGCAAGCGACTTAAGAGCCAAATATTTATTTGAGCGAAAACTCACGTTCATAAATCATATTAATCAATGGTATTTGCTCGAGCTGCTTAACAACTGCAACCACTATAAATCATTTTGAGCACTCGTTCAAATTATATTTGAGTGAACGCTCAAGTTATTTGTAAATTTGGTTTACATTGTGAGTGGATACCTAAAATGGTAAGTACCAAAGCGTTTATAGATAAGGGTTTGTCATAATCAGATATATTGGAGAAAGCTTAGGGCGTGTTTGATCTTTCACAAATAGGCACTGCTGATTGCTAAAATTGTTCCAGACAAGGCGCAAAGCGACGATAATGCAAATGCCGTAGCTAGATTTGCAACGCAGTATGGTGCAGTTTTAGCATCAGCCGTAGGGACAGGACTCTTTTTTGCCGCTCCATTGCTAAAAATAGACGCTTAGAAAGACTAAACTTACTATTTTTACCTTAGAATCGCCTAAAAAATAGTCTCTGTCAGTGCTATGGTTGAATATCAAACACGCCCTAACCATACCTAAAAAAATATGCAGACATGGTTGCTGGCTTGAATGTTCTTGGCTTGATGACTGTTAGCTTGAATGTTTCTACCTTGATGGTTTATTTACTTTTAGAGATTTTCCCTTTGGGCGGTTTGTCTTTGAATGGCATGATGAGTAAATTCCATAACGATGCATTTTGTTCGGGCAGAGGATATTCTTTTAAACCAATATCCAACTCGCTGTCAGATTTTTTTGCTTCACTCTTATAGCTACCAAACAACTTATCCCACCAAATAACGCTAAAACCAAAGTTTGAATCGGTCTCGCTCACGCGTTTACTGTGGTGGATGCGATGCAAAATTTGAGTCATCAATATTAATCGCAATGGTTTTTCGATAGCAGGTGCTAGGCGAATATTGGCATGATTAAACATGGCCAGTCCATTTAGAACAATTTCAAAAATTAATACAGCGATGGCAGGTATGCCCAACAAGCTAACGGCAATGAACTTGACGACGATACTCAATAAAATCTCGATAGGATGAAATCTCAGACCCGTACTGGTATCAATGTGTGCATCGGCATGGTGTACTCGATGCAAGCGCCATAGAGTAGGGACGCGATGAAACAATCGATGCTGCCAATAGATGACGATGTCGAGCAGCAGTAAGCTCAATATAATAACTACAATACTGGGCAGCTCAATGATATTAAATAAGCCAATACCATGCTGTTGGTTATATAGTGCCACAGCTGTCAGGCCGATAGGTATGGCCAACCGTGTGACGATAGAAGCCGCAACCACCAAGCTAAAGTTAGCAAACCAGCGTTTGCTACTTTTGATCGGGGATTTGCGTGCAGGCATGCGCCACTCAAGCAACATCATTATGACTAACACGCCAAAAAAAACGCCCAGTCTCCACCATACTTCATTTGTCATTGGTTAACTCTTTTGTTGATATACGTATTTTAAATCCTTTTAAATAAATGACGATATTCAGCTTTTGTGAATATCCGCTTCTAGTTGTTTCAGAGTGTTGTAGCCACCATGAATGCGGGTGAAAACAGTGACGGCACAAGCAGTCGCAAAAATGCTAGCGAGTACAGCAAAATGCTGCGGCCACAGACAAAATGCTACAAATATTGCGATGGTCTCGGTACCTTCAGTCAGACCGTTTAGATAATAAAAGCTTTTGTATTTAAACTGCGGCTTATCCAAATTGAACTTTTCAGCGGCAATGGCAAATGCCAAAAAGCTAGAGCCAGTACCAATAAATGTAGCCAATAATATAGCGCCAGCAATGGCATTTTGTTCAGGGTTTGCCAAAATAAAGCCAAGTGGTATGGCGGCATAAAATAAAAAATCCAAGGTAATATC
>NZ_JBQSXG010000072.1:0-16040 GCF_052378005.1 Psychrobacter sp. AOP31-B2-9 | reverse complement strand
TAGCTTAAATGTTATTTGTTACTCAGTTATGCGCCGCTGTTAGCTTCTTATAAGTGCCTTGTAAGCAAAAATCTAGAATTTGCATACTCTCATATTAATACTAATACAGTTGCGTACGGTCATTGATATTATGCTGACCAAATGAGAAACGCTGCTGCAAGTCTGCCAGTAATGACTCAACTTTTACATTGTTACCTAGGCCTTGATAAGCGCGAAGTAGTAAAGCCCCTGAGCGTAAGGTTGGCAGTACATCATAAGGTGTCTGCAGGTAGTTGATAACTTGTTGGTAGTTTTCGTTGGCCAGCGCATCGCTTGCTAGGACGTTGAGTGCTTGTAGATGCAGCTCATTGTCATAACGTGGGTCATCATAGCGAATTTGAATGATAGCTGTTGCTAGCTTGAGACCTTGCTCAGAACTGTTTTGATTGGCCAATAATAGCTGAGCATAGCTGAGCTGATACGATAAATTACTAGGATCCAATGCTTGCAAGTGATTGAGCAGTGTGCGCTTAACGACGTAATCATCTTTGTCGTCTAGCAGTTGGATACGGGCAAATAGTAACATCTCATTATTAGGAGATTGACGAGCGGCTTGCGTTAACAGACGCAGGGCATCGTCAGATTTATTTTGCTGTCGTAAAATATCTGCTTGCATTACGAAGGTATCTGGTGCAAAAACACTGAAATCTTTGCGCAGTTTTTTTAAGGTTGCTATTGCCGCTTCGGTATCGTCATTGAGTAAGTCAAGTGCAACGACTTTCCTACGGGCTTCTAACACTAAATCTTCTTGCATGACGCTATTAAGATAGTATTTAGCCTGTTCAAAGTTATGTTGGCGCTCGGCACTGATACCGAGATAGTAATAAGCTTGATCCAGATAAGCTTGGTTTTTTGCGAGCATATTAAGTAATTGGTCCGCACTATCATACTTTTCGATATCCAAGCTTACCAGCGCCGCTAGCAAGGTGATTTCGGCATCATCATTAAAATGCTCGTGTGCGTCGAGCAATAGCTCCCATGCTTCTTCGCTTTGTTTCAAATCCAGCAAATAGCGAATTTCATACAGATATAAGCTTTTACTGTCTGGATTGCGCAAGCGTGCTTGACTGACGTAGTTAACAACCGTTTCAGCGGTTACGATTTTGCGCAATATGTCAGCCTTCAGTGTGATAAAAGGTACGTAATCCGGTTGGTGTTCTAAAGCACGGTTGATATGGATAATGGCACTTTCAGGCTCATTAAACTGGTAAAGCAAACCGGCTTTTAACACGGAGAGTGAAGCATTTTGTTCGCTATCAAGTGGTTGCAGTGCCGCGAGTAGTTCACGTTTGTCTTGATCGTTATTGGGATAAATACCGATAAGAATTTCGCTGAGATCTGCTCGAGGATCATAACGTAAAATACGGTTTAAGGTTTCGCCAGCGAGTAGGTAGTCGTGGGCGCGTAGGGCTAAATGCGCCACATAAAACCAAGCGGGCACGTGATCAGGGTTTTGATCTTGCCATGTTTTGGCAAACTGCAATGAGTCTTCAATTCTTTCATTACGCAAAGACAAACTAAGTGCTCGCTCAAATACTGCAGTCGCGTCTTCTTTAAAAGATTGCTGCTTATAAATAGCTATTGCGCGTTGTTTATCATCACGATCGGCTGCAAACTCGGCATCTAATAGTGCATATAAACTTGGTTCTTGTAGCTCAGGTTGCAATAAGGTTGTGGGCGCTAAACTGTTTATGTTTTCTATGGTCTGTATATTTTTAAGATTCGACACAGTTTCGTTTTTTACAGCAACCGATGTGGTGGTTGTGTTGGCGTCTTCGGGCAATAGCACATATTGGCTGGCATACACAGACGAAGACCCGAGGCATAAGCAAACGGCCAACGATAGTGTTAGCTTATAACGTTGGCACAGACGTTCAATAATGCCATGCCATAAAGCACGAAGGTCAAATTGGTCGTCATGTGCAAGTTTTGATTGAAATAATGACCCAAAGAAAATCATAGATAACCGTGTTTGCCCATTGTGTACCTATGCTGATAAGAAAATTATCTTGTCAGCGCTGCAGACTAATTGTTGGTAATGAGTACCGATGATAAACATTATAAGAGTAGATGGATGTTATAAACAATAGTGGCCGTGTTACTCAAATATTGGTAATAGTTTTTCTACTGACTACTGTTTAGCAAAGTATGGCTTTCTGACTATTTATATTGGTTGGCATACTATAGAAATATAACAAGTTAGCGTGGAGGAGGCGAATAGTTTATGTCAGTTTTTATAAACATTTGCTAAAACATAAATATTGGCTTTACCAATCATATGAGTGGTTGATTTGTTACATGTATGCCCAGATACAATCAAATAGCTATCATAGATGGGTGAGTGTTAATTAAAGCCAGCAATAATGATATAATGAGCGATTTTTAGGGTACTCCTTTCAACGTTGTCACTCAAAACTGTCTTTTCAAAATAATAAGATAGTGGGGCTGGCAGGTGAGCGTCATTTTTATGGTCTATCAATAATGAGATTAGTGGTTATCGGAGTCAATCACAAAACTGCACCAGTCGCTCTAAGAGAGCGCTTGGCGCTAGTAGGTGACGATGTGAATGTCGCGCTCAAACAGTTAGAAGCATTAACAGATGGTAGCGTAATCGTTTCCACCTGTAACCGAACTGAGATTTACGCACTAGTACCACAAACTCTGGCCACTTCAAAACCGGCATCACAAAGCTCAGTCTCACAAAAATCAGCCTCGCAAGTGTTGGTTTCCCCTTCCGCAGGTGCGCAAGTAGCAAATCCTGCTATAGCACCAGTTTCTAATAACGCCTTTAGTAGCAGTGCCACGTTGTCTTCTGCTGCTATCAGTGCTCATATTATCAAAATTAAAACATGGTTGGCTACTTTTAAGCAATTGTCTCTTACTGAGGTTGACCCATACCTTTATGTGCATCGTGATACTCACGCATTGACTCATTGGCTCCGCGTCGCTGCAGGGTTAGATTCTATGATATTGGGTGAGCCGCAGATACTGGGTCAAATCAAGCGCTCAGTACACCTTGCACAAGAGGAAAACACACTGAGTAATCAGCTTGGTTGGGTCGTCGACCAAGTGTTTGCTGCTGCGAAGCGAGTGCGTAACGAGACCAAAGTAGGTACCCAAGCGGTCTCGCTTAGCTATGCAGCCGCCAAGTTGGTCACACAAATATTTGATGACTTACCTAGTCGTACTTTACTGGTCGTTGCCGCAGGGGAGATGAATCGACTGGTAGCCACGCATATCGCAGGTCTTGGCGTTGGGCGTGTTATTATCTGCAACCGCAATCCTGAGCGGGCGGAAGCATTGGCGGCGGAATTGCGCAATCCTAATCGCCGTGTGGAAGTCCGAACCCTACAAGAGCTGCCGCAAGTATTGGCGGATGCTGATATTGTCAGTAGTTGTAGTGGTAGTATGGATTTGTTAATTGATAAAACCATGACTGTGCAGGCGCTAAAGCGTCGTCGTTATCAGCCTATGTTGATGATTGACTTGGCTGTACCACGAGATATCGACTCGACCATTAGCCGTATCGATGATATTTATTTGTATTCTGTCGATGACCTGCAGCATGTCATTGCGGGTAACATCGAGCAGCGCAGGCAAGCAGCTGTAGATGCGGAGTTACTGGTCAGTCAGTTGGTCGTTGAGATGGATCGTCGCTTTCAAGTGCGCCAAGTCGGTAAAGATATTGAGCAGTATCGATCGTGTACGCAAGGTCAGGTAGATAAGCTATTACATGAGTCCTTAGCTCAATTGCAGCAAAACAATGCCACTCCCGAAGCAATCATCACTGAGCTGTCACGCCGTCTGACTCAGACATTGACACACGCACCATCGAAGCTGATGCGCAAGGCTGCCCGAGAGGGTGATAGTGAGCTGCTGGATTTTGTGGTGTCGGGACTACAAGATGCGCATCGCAGTCATCGATAGCCGCTATTTATTGATCAGGTAACTTATCAAAACCTCTTGATATGAGCTGGCGCAAGTCATCGCATAAACATATCGTTGTCAACCTACATTATCAGTGCTAATATCAAGCTGTTATGAGCATATTAAGTGATGATAATATGTCAAAACTTGCTAATGGTCATGTGCTAGAAGTTTTAGTGCCAGCTAGATCTCTACCTGTTCATCTCATTAATACCCCATAACTCTCGTTATCAATCTACCACCGTGTAGCATCTATAACGGCGCATCTATCTTTATATAACTTGATTTAAAGTTAATAAAACGAATGCGTAAAAGACATGGTTACCAACGGCAATAGCACTAGGATAAAGTGCTATATCGTCAACCCTGCATCATACTCTCGATTATTACTCGATATTATACCAAATCCAAAAAGCACGATTAGCCGCATCAAACTTGCTTAATCTATCATGCGTAGTACTTCCTCTCGCTACTCTAATTTTTGTGAATGGTAGGCGTATACGATTAATATTGGCTAGAGTTGTTTAGAGAGTGTTTGAATTTTAGTGTCTACTTTTTGATATTTGGATTTTATTTTCTGAATTTTTTTTGTAGCCAATCATTAAGAATTATTAAATTACCTAACAATAAACTAGGAGTGTCCCATGACTGCATTACGCCAAGATATTGATCCAAACGGCTTATTAGAATACTCAGTGGTCTATACTGACCGTGCCCTTAATCACATGTCGAAAGTCTTTCAGCAAGTGATGAATGACTTATCTAGTGAGCTGAAATCAGTGTATAACGCTGATGCTGTTGCTATCGTTCCTGGTTCTGGTACTTCTGGTATGGAGGCCGTAGCACGCCAATTGGCAAATGATGAAGATTGTCTGGTCATCCGTAATGGTTGGTTTAGCTATCGCTGGACGCAAATCTTAGAAAAAGGCAAGATTGCCAAGTCGACCACCGTATTGACTGCGCACCGTGAAGAAGGTGATACGCCAAAACCATTTTCACCTGTTGATATTGATGAAGCGGTTGCTAAGATTAAAGCAGAAAAGCCAGCAGTCGTATTTGCCCCACACGTTGAAACCTCATCAGGTATTATTCTGTCAGCGGATTATATTAAAGCATTAAGTGCTGCCGTGCATAGCGTAGGCGGTTTATTGGTCATTGACTGTATCGCGTCAGGTTGTGTCTGGTTGGATATGCAAGCTTTAGGTATCGATGTTCTTATTAGCGCGCCACAAAAAGGTTGGAGTAGTACGCCGTGTGCTGGTTTGGTCATGTTAAGCGATGCTGCTGTCAAAAAAGTAGACAGCACGGAGTCTGATAGCTTTAGCCTAGACTTGAAGCAGTGGTTAAATATAATGCGTGCCTATGAGAACGGTGGCCATGCTTATCATGCGACCATGCCAACGGACAGCTTGCGTCAGTTCCGCGATACTATTTTAGAAGCCAAAAAAGTTGGTTTTGATACATTGTGTGATGCGCAGTGGGAACTGGGCAATCGTATTCGTCAAGTCTTTGCCGACAAAGGTATCGAAAGCGTGGCGGCGAAGGGATTTGAAGCGCCAGGTGTTGTCGTGGTTTATACCGACCGTGATGATATGCATAAAGGTAGTGCGTTTGCAGCAGCAGGTATGCAGATTGCGTCTGGTGTACCACTTAAAGTGGGTGAGCCTGATAATTTTAAGACCTTCCGCTTGGGCTTATTCGGTCTAGACAAATTAACTGATGTTGATGGTGCGGTTTCGCGTTTTGAGTCAGTACTTGATGAAGTATTGGCTGAATAGTAAGTAAGTTTTTTAGGTTATACCAATCCCAAAAAATACGATTAGCGGTGTCAAACTTGTTTAGTCTACAGTGAGTAGCACTTGCACTCGTTTTCCTTGCTACTCTAATTTTTGTGCATGGTATTAGATAGGTTTTTTAGAATAAAAGAGTACTGAGCCACAGCATTATGCTAGGTTCGGTATTTTTTTTGGCTTTTTATTATATTTTATAATATAATGTATTTATATAAATTAATTATTGAAGTCTGTTTCTAATAAACATAAGACTGGGTAAACAATATGAATATACAGATAGACTGGCAAGCATTTACGCCAATTTCCTTGGTAGGTGGTCTAATACTAGGTGTGGCAACGGTCATATTGCTGCTCGGTATCGGACGTATTGCAGGCATTAGCGGTATTTTTTCTAGCTTGTTGAAGCCCAAGCGCGTAGAGATGTGGCAAGTGCTATTTATCGTAGGTCTCATCGTCTCGCCAATCTTATATAGCATCGTCAAACCGTTGCCTGAGGTGGCAATCAGCAGCTCTTTGCCATTATTAATTGGTGCAGGGTTGTTGGTTGGGTTCGGGACACGTTTGGGATCTGGCTGTACTAGTGGCCACGGTATCTGTGGTAATGCGCGCTTGTCTCCACGTTCGATGGCAGCAACGGCGACTTTTATGTTTTTTGGTATTGTGACGGTTTATATCGGTCGGCAGATTTTAGGCTTGATTTAGAAAAGGCAAAGACCGTATTTAGCTGTATTGATAAGAAGCTGTATTGATAAGAAATAATAGCGAGAAACGACAATGTTAAAAAATTTGATTGGATTAGTGGCAGGGTTGCTGTTTGGCTTTGGATTGCTAATATCTGGTATGACTGATCCTGTGAAAGTACAAGGGTTTCTAGATATCTTTGGTGCATGGGATATCTCCCTTGCATTGGTTATGGGCGGTGGATTAATCGTGGCAATCGTTGGTGTGCAACTTGCCAAGCGCCAACAGACTAGCTGGATCGGTACAATGATAGAACTGCCGAGCAAAACGGTGATTAATAAAAAGCTCCTCATCGGCGCGATGCTGTTTGGTATCGGTTGGGGTTTGGTGGGTATCTGCCCAGGACCAGGTATTGTGCTGCTTGGCACAGGGCAATGGCAGGCTTATGTCTTTATCCCCGCCATGATCATCGGTATGTTGATTTATCAATGGCTTGAGCCCAAACTGGGCTGATAGATGAGTTCTCTATAAACTAGCGCTCAAACAGCCTCGCTTAGTCTACTATTTGGAGTGCTTTTACTTGGCTTCTTTATCTCCAAATTATATTGAACCAATTACAGTATAAATAGGTTAGGGCGTGTTGAACATTCAAATGTGGTGCTGGCAGTGACTATTTTTTAGACAATATGCAGTGAAATTTTTGATGCCTAGTCATTCTAGGTTAAACAATTTCGCCATATATTGGCAAAAAAGAGTACTGCCCCAAAGGGCTGATGCTAAAATCACCCCAAACGTTGTTGCAAGCCTAGCTAAGATCTCGATATTATCGTCGGTTTGCGCCTAGTTTGGTGCAATTTTAGCGATCAGCAGTCCTAACATTTGAATGTTCAACACGCCCTAGTGTTCGCAAAAAAGGTCAGCTATATATAGCTGACCTTTTTATGAGTTGTAATTTAATAAATTACCGCTTTATTGAGCGCTAGCCGTGACTTTTGGTGTTTCGTGTGCCAATGATTTGGCTGCATGGCGCAGTTCAAATTTTTGTACTTTACCAGTACTGGTCTTTGGTATTTCAGCAAAGATAATATATTTTGGTACTTTAAAGCTTGCTAAATGTTGCTTGCAATGTTCCATCACGGTGTCGCGTTGTAAAGTATTGCCTGCATGAATTTCAATAAAGGCAACGGGTACTTCACCCCATTTATCATGTGGTGCGGCAACGACGGCACAGCTTTCAATTTCAGGCATTTTATACAGAACATTTTCGACTTCGATACTAGAGATGTTTTCACCGCCTGAGATGATGATGTCTTTAAGCCTGTCCATGATTTTGATGTAGCCATCAGGGTATTTGACACCCAAGTCACCCGTACGAAACCAGCCATCAGCAAAGGCATCTTCGGTGGCTTTACGGCTTTTAAGATAACCTTTCATCACCATATTACCACGCAGTGCTAGCTCGCCCATCTCTTCACCATTGGCTGTGACGGGCTCAGTGGTACCTTGTTTGAACACTTCAAATCCCGTCATGAGGTGAGATATTACCCCTTGGCGTGATTTTTTCTGGGCACGAGCGGCGACATCTATCTCATCCCAGTCTTCTTGCTCTGCACAGACCGTCACTGGCCCATATACTTCTGTGAGGCCATAAACGTGAGAAATATGAAAGCCCATTTTCTCCATTGCCGCTAGCATGGTTTCAGATGGTGGTGCCCCAGCGACCCAGCCATTGACTTGATGGGTAATCGCCTGTTTATATTCAGGTTTGCCGCCTGCAATCATATTATGTACCACAGGTGCTGAACAATAATGGCTGACTTTATACTTAGCAATCAGCTGTAAAATCAAGTCTGCATCTATCCTGCGCAAGCAGACATTGACACCAGCACGCTCTGCAATAGTCCACGGAAAACACCAACCATTACAATGAAACAGTGGTAGCGTCCAGAGATACATCGGATGCTTGGGCATATCCCAATCTAAAATATTAG
The DNA here is from genome assembly GCF_052378005.1 of Psychrobacter sp. AOP31-B2-9. Taxonomy (NCBI): domain Bacteria; kingdom Pseudomonadati; phylum Pseudomonadota; class Gammaproteobacteria; order Moraxellales; family Moraxellaceae; genus Psychrobacter; species Psychrobacter sp. AOP31-B2-9. The sequence continues at coordinate 7,609 of NZ_JBQSXG010000072.1, read as the reverse complement.
AGACGGCATTTAGTGTGGCACCACGATGATGGTAGACCACCCCTTTGGGCTTGCCTGTTGTACCAGAGGTATAATTCAGTGCAACCGCGTCCCATTCGTCTAATGGTTTTTCCCAGTTGTCTAAACTGTCAGCGCTAGCAACCAATTCCTCATAGCTCATTTGTCCAAATCGTTCGACCTTGATGGCAGTGTCTGTCGCATGAATGACGATTAAGTTGGGAAAAGTTTCATCGATAATCTCGGCATACTCAGCAAACTCACTGTCTAAAATGAGAACTTTAGCCTCTGAGTGCTGCAGACAAAAGGTGAGGGCATTGATGTCGAGTCGGGTATTTAAAGTACAGAGCACGCCACCTGACATGGGTACGCCAAAGGCACATTCGATCATCGCTGGCGTATTCGGCATCATTACTGCCACCGTATCATTTTTATCAACCCCCAGTTTGCGTAGTCCATCAGCTAACTGCCTGCAACGATCATAGGTCTGTTGCCATGTTTGAGTAAGGTTGTTGTGTTCTAGATCGTCGTAGATGATGGCAGTCTTGTCAGGGTACACCTGCGCACTGCGAATAATGAAGTCAATAGGGGTTAGTGGTTGATGGTTGGCCGCATTTTTGCCAAGACCAGTGTGGAAGTCTGTCATGAAGATAATCCTTTATCCTGTTTTTTAAATTCGCTAATATCTTAGTCGCGGTCAGCGCTATGGTCGAAGGACCAAGCCCGTGCTAATTCTAATCGACGGTATCAGCATCTAATGATTATAAACGGTCATAACAGACAATTGTACTGATTTTTTGGTGTTTATTTAACCAGTTACTGTAGAGGTGTCTACTGTCGTTAATATAATGTCCACTCACCAGTCGTTTGTCTGCATAGCTGACAATAATAGCGGTGTGTTAGGATATGAGTCATGTTACGTCCCGCAAGCCATTCATAAGGAAAATGATATGTCAGCCAGCCGCACTGCCACGCCGATTGAAACTGCCAATACCAACCAATACTATCCACATTTATTTGAACCACTCAATTTGGGTTTTACGACGCTTAAAAACCGTATGGTTATGGGTTCTATGCATACAGGACTTGAAGATCGTTTTTATAATTACGGCAAGTTGGCAGCATATTTCGAAGAGCGTGCAAAAGGCGGCGTGGCGATGATGATTACAGGTGGTATCTCACCCAATCGCGAGGGGTGGTTGCTCCCTGCGGGTGGTACCATGAACACCAAAGCCGACGTTATGAACCATCAACGTGTGACCCGTGCGGCTCATAAGCACGACAGCAAAATCATTATGCAAATCTTGCATAGCGGGCGTTACGGTTATCATCCTTTTGTACTGTCATCAAGTCCGATTAAATCGCCAATCTCACCATTTAAACCGCGCAAGATGAGTATTAAAAACATCGAGCAGACGGTAAAAGACTACGCTCGTTCAGCCAAGCTTGCCAAGCAAGCAGGGTATGACGGTGTCGAAATCATGGGCTCAGAAGGGTACTTGCTCAACCAGTTTTTATCGCGTCATGTGAATCAGCGTGAAGACATTTACGGCGGTGATATCCACGGCCGTATGAAGTTCGCTGTTGATGTGGTCAAAGCGGTTCGTGCCGCTGCCGGTGAAGATTTTATTATTCTATTCCGTCTGTCAGTGATTGATTTGGTCAAAGACGGTAACGTCATGGACGAAGTCATCACCGTGGCAAAAGCGCTAGAAGAAGCAGGCGTGACCATCATGAACACTGGCATTGGCTGGCATGAAGCGCGTGTTCCGACCATTGTCACGAGCGTACCACGGGCAGCCTTTGTTGATTTTACCGCTGAAATCAAAAAGCATATTAATATCCCAATGATGGCGGCCAACCGCATCAATATGCCAGAAACAGCGGAAGACATCGTCGCTAAAGGTCAAGCTGATATGATTCAAATGGCGCGTCCATTCTTAGCTGATGCCCATTGGGTCAATAAAGCTAAAAATGGTCAAGCGGACCGTATTAATACTTGTATCGCCTGTAACCAAGCCTGCCTCGATCACACGTTCGAAAACAAACGCTCAACGTGTCTGGTCAATCCTCAAGCTTGTCATGAAACTGAACTGGTCTATAAAAAAGTTAAAAAACCTAAAAAGGTAGCGGTTATCGGTGGCGGTGTCGCAGGTATGTCAGCGGCACATGTGGCAGCGCTGCGTGGTCATGAAGTGACATTGTTCGAAGCTAAAGATGTCTTGGGCGGTCAGTTCAACTATGCCAAAGTCATCCCTGGTAAAGAAGAGTTCTTTGAGACCATTCGCTACTATATCAATGAGCTTGAGCATTTAGGTGTTGAGATTCAACTCAATACTAAGGTTGATAAAGCCATGATCGAACAAGCCAAGTTTCATCACGTCATCGTGGCAACAGGTGTCGTGCCTAGAAGCCTAGAAGGTAAATTAGAGGGTGCTGAGTTACCACAAGTGATGAGTTATGCTGAGCTGCTCTCTGGCGAGAAATCAGTTGGCAATACTGTAGCTGTCATCGGTGCTGGTGGTATTGGTTTTGATGTCAGTGAATATCTAACCGCTAATCATGGCCAGTCGCTGGATGAAATTGGCCCTGATGCGCTAAAAGATCCAAGCTATCGCACCACACCGCAGTCTATTAGTGAGTGGCGTGAAGAGTGGGGCGTGACCAATGATGTCAATTATCAAACGGATGGTGGTTTGGTTAAGCCTGAAGCCATTAAACCTGTTCGCCAAGTTTACCTCATGCAGCGTAGCAAAGGCCGCTTGGGTAGTGGATTGAATAAAACCTCTGGTTGGGTGCATCGTGCGCATATCAAATCACACGGCGTCATCCAAGTCGCGGGTGTGCAGTATGACAAAATCACCAACGAAGGTATTTGGGTCACCAACAGTCAAGGTCAAAGCCAGTTATTACGTGTTGATAGCGTTGTCGTCTGTGCTGGTCAAGAGTCTGTTGTTGAGCTGATGCCAAATGTCGGTGATGCACCAGATGCGCAGTATCACTTAATCGGCGGTGCTAAGCTAGCAGCTGAGCTAGATGCCAAACGTGCGATTCGTGATGGGGCTGAGGTTGCGGTTGGGATATAAATATTAGATCAAAACATAAAGGTGGCGAGGTTGTTTACCTTGCTGCCTTTTTTGTATAAAAAACCTGCCGATTTGAAAATGTTCAGCGAAGTCTAATTTTAAATTAGCAAACCTAACTCACCCCACGTTTCAACACAATCCCGTCAAAATACCCTCGCATACCGCAGTGCAGTTTTCTATATTGGTCGTCCATGTCTCTTAATAACAATTGATTCTTACCTTGATAAATTGCTGGATATAAACGCAGATCAACGCTTTGATCTGGCTGATCATCGTTTATGACCCAATGATTCTCTGACCATATGGCTTTGCTTTCTCCCAAATCACAGATATGCGCATTGGTAAAAATCAAAACGCCCTCGATAATGGAAAGGTGAGGCTTATTAGCGACACTATGAATTGATACCGTGTTTGTTGCTTCTCCTGTATCTTCCCATTTCTGCGTTTCTGAATTATATATTGAGATTTGAGAGGTTTGAGAAAAATCCCCAAAGGCACTTTTGCTCGGTAAATCAGAACGACTTAGCTCATCTGAAAAACTCCAAGCCACACCGTAATTGGTTTGCTCTTCGATATATTCTTTATACTCGCGTATCAGACATTCTTCACTTTTACAGGTATCACGCTGAAACATGAGCCATGTGCGTTGATTCGCAATAGTTCTATTTTTAAAAGCTGTGCTGTCTTCATAATCAGAAGAAGTAGCAAGATTGCTTTTATATTTTTTTGCCATTGTGTCATCAAGCTTAGAAAGCTCAGGACTTTTGCAAATGGTTTTTTCTACCCAAGTAGCAGCTTTGTTGCAATCAAAACTTGCTGCATTTGCAGGCGTAGATAGTAGGCAAGTACCCAAAATACTTAGTATCGCTACGAGTAGATTTTTCATAGTGTTCTCATTGCTAGAAGATGTTTTTGTAAATGGCTTAATATCTAATCTAGAGACTTCCTAACAGCTTTCTTAATAATAGACATAAGTATATCATTATGACTATACAGTATCTTAAAAGAGACATTCATGAGAAAAAACGAATTTCTATTCGGTGATGTGACATTTAAATGGGGTGATAAGTTATCTGATATAAAAGCTCAGCTTCCTGAAAAAGATACGGTAACTCGCTCTTATGAAGAAAGTTATATGCCTAAAATAGTAACTATAAAATTAGCTAAGTTTTGGTCTCTCAACGTTGCTTACTGTCATTTTAGTGCAGCAGATGACGACCGATTGATTGATTCAATATGGATCAATATCCCAGCACAACTATTTAATAGGCAACAGGTTATTAAAAAACTTATAGCGTATTTAGGTCCGGGGTCAAACTATTTCTCTGATAGCCATTACTATAGTGATAATGTAGTAGAGCACTGTGAATGGGCATTTGATAATTGTGTTATTGGCGTTAGCATGTATGGCGGTGTACGAGAGGAAGATAACGAAAAAATTATTGGCTCTTTATCTATATCGTTAAGTGATATAGATCTTTTAGATTCCTTGTACTCAAAGCCTATACGTGAGCTGGAGTCTGAAATGGCTGATCAGGTTGATATGAGTACTATTGAGTCTTTTCAGACAAAGCAAGCACAAAGTATGCCTCGATCAAGAGAAAGAGAGGAGTTCCCAAACCATCCTGCTGCTTTCGTCATCCGAGCATTCGATGGATTACACAAAGAGGCACTGTTTCAAACGCCATTAGCAGTTCAATCAGTTATCACGGAGTCTGAAGTTTGTACGTGGCAATCTACGATAGGTGACTATTATTTATCGAACTACTGGCAAACGGTACAACTAGAGAATGATATTTTTTCTAAGTGGACCAATCTATTACCTACTAAGTCTGCTGGCGTCTGCTATGTTTCGATAGGAGGTTTGCTGATCGTTGATGAAGATAGTCGACCCGAGACCAAGATATTCGTCAGACATATCGAAAAGATCATTAAGTCTAAGATGGAGTATCACGAAGCATATGACTGTTAGGTTACCTAAGTTGATATCTAATAGAACGATCTCTATTCGCTCAAGCTGCCCTCAAGATCACCCAATGTGAGACCCGTTTCTTGAGTGCTGTAGATAGTAATGCCTGTATCGTCGATTTTATCATTCATGACTAATCTACCGATGCGATTGCTGGCTTCTTGGTTGCCTTGATCAGCTGCCTTTTGATACCACTCAAAAGCTGTGTCATAATCTTGCGGCACGCCGTTGCCATTCTCGTAGAGACCACCGATGTTAAGTTGTGCTAAATCTAAACCTTGATCAGCGGCTTTGGTATACCACTCTAAAGCCTTATCATAGTCTTGCGGTACGCTGTAGCCGTTTTCATAAAAAGTGCCAAGATTATTTTGGGCATCAAAGTCTCCATTGTCAGCTGCCAATGTATACCATTCAAAAGCTGTGTCACAGTCTTGCGGCACACCATAACCGTTCTCATAGAGACCACCCATATTAAGTTGTGCTACACCTACCCCTTGATCAGCAGCTTTTTTGTACCATTCAAAAGCTTTATCATAGTTCTGATCTACGCCTTTGCCAAAATAGTATAGTGAGCCTATATTATTTTGATCCTCAAAGTCTCCATTATCAGCTGCTAACAAATACCATTGCATTGCTTTTTCATAGTTTTGATCAATGCCTATGCCGTTTTCGTACATAACACCAAGATTAAATTGAGCATCAGAGTACTTCTGGTTAGCAGCTTTTTGAAACAGTTCAAAAGCTTTATCATAGTTTTGAGGAACCGAGTCGCCCTCATAGTAGGCTAGTCCGAGTTTATATATTTCAGCAGGGGTGCTTTGATTAGATAATATAGGTGTGTTTGAAGACTCCGCTGAACAAGCAGCAGTTATCAAACTACTGGATAGCAGTGTCGTTAGTAGTAAAGGCTGAATTAAAGGTGTGATTCTTTTTTGATACATTAAAACTCCAGTAGAAAATACTATTTAATCGGCTGATTTGGACTCACTTGCTCATACGTTTTACCTTCTGGTACGGGTATGCAATCGACCTCTTTTTGAAATTTATCAACCAACACATGGCGCCAAAATAGATACGTCAGCTGACTCAGCTTCAAAGTCAAGCTTCTCGTTTAGACACTCTATTTTTTCGACTAACTGCTGCTCTTCTTCCTTGCTTAAACGCTGCTCGTTTTTATAATCTATCTTAGAATAACGGTTGAGAGCAAGCGCTACACCATACTCTCTGTCTATTCTATATCTTAAGTAATCTAATTCAACAGTTTTCATGCTTGTCTCTTTTGGCATGTCGTTTATATCACTTGGAGTACATTTACAGATTGTGAATGAAGAACTAATATACGCTAATATTAAAGCGTCTCCTGATTTTACCAATACCCTCGGAGAGGGATAGTAAATGGAGCCTGTACTATATTCGTACCATGCCTTACTATAATTTTTTTTGGTAAAATTTATATCTCCCTTTTTACTAAGCTCGAGTAAAAATTGATAATTTCTTGCTTTTTCATCAGGACTCATGGGTTTCTTCCATTGTTTTACAAAGTGACGTAGAACGGCTTCATTATCTTCACGTTCGTCAACTACTTGCTCTTTTTCTTCTATAGTTTGCTCATTATTTATTTTTGAGCTGTCATGTTTTTCAGTAGGAGCATCACTGGCCTGATCCTGATTAGGATCATTGTTAGCCATGCAAGACGTCAGTAGGATGAGGGTCAACAGAGTGAAAACTTTTTTTTGCATTAGGTTATACCTTTCTGATTATTAGCTTACCTACGTATCGCCTATCAGTCTGCCGATGGAAGGATAGTTGTCACTCAGGTGTATAAGGATAATTAAACTCTTTTTGAAAACTTATAAAATGATCTTTCTTATCGTCTAAACCTCCAATTGAAACTATTAACAATTGCCTATCTAACTTAGAATAAGTAATTTGTTCTAAATTAGGATTATTAGAGTTTAAACATATTTTTTGCCCATCTCTCAAACTGAAATAATTTTTATTCTTGGGTTTAATCTGTATTTTGACATGATCACTTATTTCAGCATTCGGATCCAATATAGCAAGCTCTTCCATTTTAATATAATTAAAAATTATAGGATTTTCCATAACGACGGCAGAACTGAATATTGGCATAAAACATAAATCACCTTTGCTGTTTTTCGATATATCAATACTTCCTTCGATAGGAGGGCTATGCGTAGGATAGTCTTGGAAACATCCAAGAAGACTAGTTGTTGATAGCACGAATATTATTTTAAGTATATTGAATATATAAGAATTCATTACTCGATCTAAACACCTTATTCTACTTTTTCGTATCAATAATAGCATCTAGAAATTCCTTATTACTCAACTAGGTAAGGATAGTCAAATTTTTTGTAAAAAATTATCGAGATTTCATTTTTGTCATCTATGCCAGCAATTGAGACTGACAATGATTGCTTGTTTAAAGGTGTGTAAATAGTTTTTTCTAAATTAGGATTGTTAGAATTTAGACATATTTTTTGTCCATTTTTTAAAGTAAAATATTTCTTACTTTTAGGCTCAATATTTATTT
>NZ_JBQSXG010000071.1:0-16216 GCF_052378005.1 Psychrobacter sp. AOP31-B2-9 | reverse complement strand
ACTACAAAAAGGGCAGTTTTTTGATTCATAGCGTTGATTCCTTGCAAATATAGACAGTATATAGCGTTAGACTCTACGCTAGCATGAATTTTGTCCATTACACCTGAATAAATAAATGACTAAAAATAAGTGGCTAGGGCGTGTCTTCATTTCAAAAATGGTGATAAAAATGAGATAAATTGCCGTCAAACAAGGAAAATAGCGCTGATAATATAGGGATATTAACCAGCTATTTGACGATGTTTGGCAAGACTCAGCCATTTTTAGCCCATTGAGATGACTATCGAGTGAATTGAAGACACGCACTAGTCTTGCACTTAGCGCTTAGGGGTGTCGTTGATAAATGCAATCAGCAGCTCAGCCAGCTTTTCACCTTGGTCCTCTTGTAGGAAGTGACCACCATTCGCAATGATTGTGTGTGCTTGACCTTGAGTACCGGGAATCAGCTTTTGCATGATTTGATCTCCACCACCAGTGACAGGATCAGAGTCGCTAAACAGCGTAATAAAAGGCTTCGTCCATTTGGTGAGCTGCCCCCAAGCCGCACGGTTATTTTCTGAAGCGGGATCATCAGGTGTGGTAGGGACTAATATGGGAAACTGCCTTGCTCCCTCTTTATAAGATTCATCAGGGAACGGTGCATTGTAAGCAGCAATGACTGCTTGTGATAGTTCGGTTGTGGTACCACTATTAATGATACTACCGACATGAAACGTCGGAGTGTCCTGTGAGAACTGCTGCCATTTTCGGAAGCTTTCTCCTGGATCGTGATCACCAGTGGGGAGCATGGTATTGCCAGCTGCTACTCGAGTAAATCTGTCTGGGTTTTCTGCCACGAGACGTAAACCAATTAGGCCACCCCAATCTTGACAAAACAAGGTGATATTCGTCAGATCTAATTGATCAAGTACTGATTGCATCCAGTCAACATGACGCTGGTAAGTGTAGTCAGTACGGGCAGCAGGTTTGTCTGAGCGCCCAAATCCAGGGAGATCTGGTGCAATGACGCGGTGTCCTGCTGCTGTCAGTATTGGTATTACTTTACGATATAGATAGCACCAAGAAGGCTCACCATGTAGTAGTAAAACTGGATCGGCATCTTTTGGACCTTCATCAAGATAATGTACACGAAGCTCGCCACCTTCACCGTCATCTACCATTGTATAGTGCGGCGCAAAGTTGTAATCGGGCAAGTTTGCAAAGCGTTCATCAGGGGTTCTAAGAACTTTCATAGGGTATCCTTATCCTTTATGATAAATAATCATGCACTCTCAGGCAGAGAATGTAGGATTCAGCATAGCATTGAAGTCATTATTAGAGTAATGTTTTTTGAATATCAAAGGCTGTACTCTGCCTTGTCATTATTTTATTTGGTCTTAGATTTCAACGCTTTTGGGTAGATGTATATCGATTCGCAGCTTGGGCAATGCTTGTAGTCGTTCAGTCAGTAATGGCAAAATATCAGTAACCCAATCTAGAGGGACTGAGTTTTCTGCATTGAGTTTGTCAGTCATATTGTCCCTTGCATTATTATATATAAGCGGACGTGCAAGGAGAGCAATCCGACGGATACCTTGGTAGCGTATCAATGGGATAAGCTGTTGCTGACAATCAGTCAATGCTTCTTCTAGCCAACGTGCGCGTGCTGGATGATAAGGGTGATCCGATATAATAAGATTGGCAATATAACTGGGTTGATTACCATTACTGCTGATACCCAGTCCTGCTTGCTCACGAGAGCGTTTGTGAAGCAGGCAACTACCGACGCTTAGATTACCATCACGGCACGCACGATAGTAACGTTGATAATTATCAGGAAATAACGTTTTAGCTCTTGTGAGTACAGGATCTAGCAGGATGCCCGCTGTATTAACGGGCAGGATAAGTAGCTGTGCGCTGCTATTTAGAATAGGGGCGTGGGTCAGTTGTAGAGTTGCCATTGCCATCCCTTTTACATAGCTATGATTTTATTCTGTTGCGGTTTTAACGGTATCACCCGCCTCTAATTGTGCTAACTGTTGTTCAACCAGTGCAATCTGCTCTTCCTTCATTTCAGCCAACTGTTTGTTCATAGCCAGTTGTTCAGCGGCAAGTTTTTCTTGTTCAGTCAGACGCTTAAGCTCGTCATCTAAACGATCTATCTCTTCTTTAGCCAAGCTATCACTTTCTGGTAATGGCGCATTTAAGATGGTTTCAGGGGTAAGCACATCACCATTTAAAGAAGAAGCATCGCTACTGTCCTCTACTTCTGGAGTTTCATTACCCGAGTCACTCGCTGCACTATCGAGTGGCGTAGAAACAGGCTGCGTTGCTTCAATCTGTTTCGTGACAGGAAAAGGTTGGTTGGTATTAGACAAAGCTACTTTCCAAATCAAATAACCAATAAGTATGGTTGCCAATACTAAAACTAATAACCATTTTTTCCATGGTTTGCTAGCATTTTCTTTTAGTGATTTTGTGGGCAAAGGACGCATATTTGGATTTTTCATACTGTTGTCGATTTATGTCAGAAATGTAATTGTATATACTATAGCAAACTCAAAATAAAAAGCCTATCTATCAATAGATAGGCTTTTAGCTATTTTAACTTGACGTTGAAAATCAGCACATGTTTAGGATTTAAATTTGACGGTGCCGCTAGTGCCTGTGCTCATCGCATCGTGAATCAGCTGATCTTCGAGATGATTCTTAGCACTGATAGCGTCAGGGTCAGGGCGATGCTCTGTATGTCCACATTGTGTACATTCAATATATTCGTCAGGCTCTGGATCAACGATATTCACTTGCACCACCGCATCCATCGCCTGGCATTTTGGACAGCGAACACCTGCTAAAAAACGCCGTTTTGGCCTTGATGACTGATAACGCATTTATATGACCTCGCTAGTCATTTGGGGATTGGTCGTATCGGTATTTTTAGCCACATCAAAACCACTGTGGCGTAGCAGGGCCTCGATGCTAGCACTGCGACCACGGAAGTTTTCAAAATTAGTCTTGGCTGGGAAGCTACCGCCAACGGATAAGATAGTCTCGCGAAAAGCTTTGCCTGTGGCTGGGTTAAAAATACCTTCTTCTTCAAACTTACTAAAAGCGTCTGCAGATAGTAGCTCTGCCCATTTATAAGAGTAATAACCAGCAGCGTAACCACCTGCAAAGATGTGGCTAAAACCATTGGCAAAGCGGTTATAGTCAGGCGTTTGCATAATGGCAATATCGCTACGCACGGTATTTAAGGTTGCTAAAATACCCTCATAATCGGGCGCTGGTGTCTGTGCATGCATCAGCAGATCAAAAAGAGCAAATTCGATTTGACGTAATGTTTGCATACCGCTTTGAAAGTTTTTGGCAGCCAATAGGGCATCGAGTTTGTCTTTAGGTAGTGGTTCACCTGTTTCGACATGACTACTAATCAGCGCGATACCTTCTGCATCCCACGCCCAGTTTTCCATAAACTGGCTTGGTAGCTCGACGGCATCCCATTCGACGCCATTGACACCAGCGACATCACCGACAGTTACTTGTGTTAATAAATGATGTAGACCGTGACCGAACTCATGGAATAAGGTCAATACTTCGTTATGCGTCAATAAGCTTGGTTTGCCCGCAAGTGCAGGAGTGAAGTTACCTACCATAAAGCAAACAGGTAGCTGTTGGTGGTCTTGTTCGTCATAAGTATAACGCGACTGAAAACCACTCATCCATGCGCCGCCGCGCTTGCCGCTACGGGCAAATAGGTCAAAGTAAAAACCACCAATTAAGCGGTCGTCAGCATCAAATAGTTGATAGAAACGAACGTCATCATGCCAGCGTGACACAGATTCTTGTTTACTACTGTGTTCGTTACTGTAATTGATTTGCTCCTGTACTTTGATACCGTACAGGCGTTCTACGATAGCAAACAAGCCACTAATGACTTTCGGTAATGGGAAGTAAGGGCGAATTTCTTCTTGTGATAAGCTGAATTCGCTTTGTTTTACTTTTTCAGCGATATAAGCACTATCCCATGGTTGCAAATCATTAATATTATAATCCTTCGCATACTGTTGCAGTTGTGCTAAGTCTTGCTTAGCAGTAGGTGTCGCTTGTGTGGCCAAATCCCGTAAAAACGTCTCAACTTCCGTGACGCTATCAGCCATCTTGGTCGATAGTGATACCTCGGCATAATTATTAAAGCCGAGTAGTTTAGCTTTCTGCTCACGTAATTGTAGAATCTGACTCATAATATCAGCGTTATTGAGCGACTCACCTTTGGCATTGGTATGCTGGTCAAACTCTGAAGCACGAGTGACATAAGCCTGATATAGCGTCTCACGCAGACTGCGATCATCAGCATGGGTCATGATAGCGAGATAGATAGGTATATTTAAGCTTGCGACATAATAAGGCGTCGGTAGTTTGTCGATATCTGCTTGTGTGAGTTCACCGCTCGCAAGCTGACGAGCCTTGTACTGCTCACCTGCATCCGCTAAAAGTGCCAGACCACTCTCGGTCAAACCGGCCAATTGGCTCTCTGTCAAAGGCAGTGCAAACGCTTGTGTGGCGTCCAAAATATGATCTGAAAATGTCGCTGATAACGTGGATAGTTTACTTTGAATGGCGGCAAAGTCTTTTTGTTCAGCCTTCGGTAGAGCGACCCCCGATAGCTGAAAGCTACGCAGCGCAAGTTCGATCGCACGGGCCCGTGCAGGCTCAAGTGCCACAAAAAAATCTGTATCATTCACGATGGTTTGGTAGCGGCTAAACAATGACTGATGCTGTCCTACACGAGTGCCATACGCCGATAGTTTAGGCAGCAATTCATGATGTACATGACGGATTTCATCATTACTTGTCACGCTATTGAGATGCGATAAAACACCCCAACTGCGATCTAGAGCCAGATTGATATGATCAAAAACCATTACATCTGCCAGTGCTTGCTCAGCACTTAGATCAGTAGCATCATCATTGCTATTGTTCGGTGTGGCTATTGTATCTAGAAAGGCATTTGCATCGTCGATAGCTGCAATAACTTGCTCTTGCAAATTGTTTGGTGTGGCAGTCGCAAAATCGACAAGATGTAAATCTGCTGAAATAGGTGACATAGAATGATCCGGTATGGTGTCTTAGTGAATGAATTATTATTGGGTAAGTATGATGTTGTATAAGCCTTATATAAAAGATGGGTTCATTTGATAAAAATACAACCTAGGTACTCAACATACAGATTGCAAAGAAGTGATACCACCAAAATGAGGTCGTCTATTAATTTTTTATTATGTTAAGAATAACTCTACTTACAAAGGAACATCATTTGTTTGCAAGTTGGCTCTGTCGATAGCAGGTTTTTGTTGTTAGTATCAAATGAGTTATATAAGAAATGTAGATGTAATATATTTAGATATCAATATGTTAAGTACTTATATGATGTTGAATACCTATATAAAATAACATTTTTTAAAAGCACTTTTTAAAAGCATGTACTGTTAAATATGCACTACTATAAAAACGCAATAGCGATAAGATTGTCGAAAAGGAAGTGACGTACGGCTATTGGTAATTATTAACTGGTACATGAACCATTGATAAGGTTAAACGTAAGTCATAACAAAACAAGGAGCAATATATGAAAGCAACTCTCAAAAGTCTGCGTGATAGTAATGCCAACCCAGCAGTCAGTATCTTTGTAAAGACTCATCGTGAGCATCCCGCTAATGAAAAAGATTCGATTGCCCTAAAAAACCAATTAAAAATAGTCGAAGAGCGTCTAACGAATGAGTACGATAAGCATACTGCGACCTCGATTTTAGACAACATTTATACAAAAACCAAAGAGCTGAATCATAATCACAATCTCGATACTTTGGCTATCTTTGCTAGTACTGACGATGTGCAAGTGATCCGTATGCCTATCGATACGACTGAGCGCGTTATGATTTCACATCGTTTCGCGACTCGCGACTTGGTACGTGATATGGCAAGTGCCGTTCACTATTATGCAGTGGTGTTGACCCGTGAGGGTGCGCGTTTGATTGAAGCGTCCAATGATCGCGTCGTCAGAGAATTCGATAAAGAAGATGACGCACAAAGCAATATGGAGAATATTCGCTTCCCTGTTGAAAATAATGGCTTGTATACCACTGGAGATGGTGGAACAGATCGCTCATCAAATAACGAAAGCAGTTATCTAAAAGAGTTTTTTAACCAAGTAGATAAGAGTGTGCAAGAGCTGTGGGGCGAGCACAAAATGCCGCTCGTGGTAGTCGGCGATGCCAAAAATATTGGCTACTATAAAGAAGTATGCGACCGTCCAGACAACATCATTGCGACGGTATCAAATGCGACTAAGTTAGAAGATGGTAGTGCTCAGCATATTATCGACAGTGTGCAAGAGGCAGTAGAAAACTATCGACAGTCGCTACATCAGGCAGCCATGGGAGAGATTGACAAAGCTCGCGGTGCCAATATGTTGCAGACAGACTTACAAGAGGTCTATCGCAGCGCATTTCAAGGTGTGGGTGAGACACTTTACGTCCGCCGTGGTTATATACAATCCGCTAAGATCGATGAAAACGCGCAGACATTGAGTATCACAGACGATGCTACCGCCGAAGGTATCACGGACGATGCAGTGGGTGAAATCATTGAGCATGTCATTCATAATGGTGGTAAGGCTGTATTTTTACCAGAAGCTATTATGGGTAAAGATCAGCCAATTGCATTGGTGACTCGTTACTAATTTGCTAGGGTATGTTTTAAAACTAACTATGATTAATAGCGGTGTTCGAATTAGCCATTGATGGCATATAGGTATAGTATGGGAGCATTGGTTCAATAAGAATCAATGCTTTTTTACATTGATGCGTGTTTGATTCAACATACTTTTAAGATATTCCTCTTAACTTATACATTAGGCACTTATTATGATGAACCAGCGTACAAGCAAGGCTATCAAAGTACTAAGTGTCACACTAATGCTCGCGCTTAGCTCTAGCTATAGTTATAGTGCTTCCAATATTAATACTATCTCTATAAATCATTTGGCGTGGAGTCAGTTACCTGCTACTGTGCAAAAATATTACCAAACAAGCTCCACGCTGAATAAATTGAAGCTGAATAATAAGGATATTGTGGCTATTAGTTCATGGGTCGATGCTACAGGTACCAATTATCTGGTTCAGTTACAGCGTCTTGATTACGCTGCCACTTTTGACAGTCCCGCAGGAGAAGTAATCAGTCATTTGTACAACGTAGATCAAGCAACACGTCGAGTATGGCAAATATATGACTATGTACCCTGCGATTTAGATGTGATTGCCCGTTATACTAAGGAAACTGCCGTAGTGACTGACATTAATAATAACGGTGTGGCTGAGGTGAGCGTTCCTTATTATATCGGTTGTCGCGGTGATGTCAGTTACGACGAAATGAAAATCATCATGTATGAAGGTAAACAAAAATTTGCTATCCGTGGTAACTCGGCAATATGTGATTCCAAAACAGGGCTACCTGTTGATAATACTGGCTACTACGGTGGCGATTATAAAATTGATGAGCAGTTATTGCAGCGAGCAGCGTTATCAGCGTCTCAAAAAACAGTATTTAGGGAGCATTTGAAATCAGGGTGGCGAGATAATCAATGTTCCATTTATTTTAAGTATGATGACTAAATCTATGACAACCACAAACTCTTTTATTTTAACCAGCTATAACATTCATAAAGGCATGTCGCCATTAAACCGCCAAGTCAAAATGCAAGGCATCGCCCAAGCTCTGGATATCGTGGGTTCTGACGTGTTGTGTCTGCAAGAAGTGCAAGGTCAGAACCTCAAGCGCAATCTACAATACAATGAATATCCGGATCAGTCCCAACATGAGTGGTTCGGTGAGTATCTGCAGCTGCAAAACAGCTATGGCAAAAACTGCGAATATGAAAATGGCCATCATGGGAATGCAGTATTGAGCCGTTTTCCCTTAGATCCAAAACACAATGTCAATATCACCGTCAATAAGCTTGAGCAGCGTGGCGTGTTGCATTGTGAAGTACAGCCAATAGGCTGGGAGAGGCCAGTGGTTGTGTTGTGTGCGCATTTGAATTTATTTGAGCGCGATCGTATTAAGCAGTACGAGGCCATTGCTAATTATATATGTCATGAGATTGCTGATGATCAGCCCTTGATTTTGGCGGGTGACTTTAACGACTGGAAAAAAATGTCCTGTGATAAACTGGCGCATGATTTGGGTATGACAGAAGCTTTCAAACACTGTCATGGCAAACTGTTACCAACCTTCCCAGCCAAGTTGCCAGTACTAAGCTTAGATCGCATTTATGTACGTAATCTAAGAATAAAAGATGCTTGGGTGCATACAGGAAAACCATGGTCGACGCTGTCGGATCATCTGCCAATCAGTGCGGAGTTGGCGCTATTGTAAAATATAGTCAAATCCATATAAATCCGCTACATCTTCATCCTCGCTGTCCATATTAGGGTTTGTTGAATGTTCAATAGACCCTAATATATCGCTGTATTTGTTTTATAGTAAACTCACTACAGAACAAAGCGTCAAATAAAATAAAACTCATCAAAAAATTGGGGTAACAAAGCACCCGATAACATATAAGGATATATAACGATGTCTAATAGCCAACGACCAAACGCTCAACATGCTGTGCTGATCAATGAGTTTGGTGCGCCTGAAGTGATGCAATATCAAGATGGTGTAGCGATGCCAGAATTGGCTGACGATCAAGTATTGGTGAAAATTGCTTATGCAGGTATTAACCCTGTCGACTACAAGACACGCCAAGGTAAAGGCTGGGGCGCGGCAGCTATCCAAAAAGATAAGTTCGATAACCATGAGTCTGCAATACTGGGCTTCGATGTGTCAGGCATTGTGGTTGATAGCAATAGCGAGCATTTCAGTACTGGTGATCAAGTTGCTGCTCTGACCTTCAGTGGCGGTGGTTATGCTGAGTATGTGGCAGTCGATGCTACTCTGCTAGCAAAAGTACCAGAACCAGTGACACTAGAGCAAGCAGGTGCATTGCCTTGTATCGGACAAACGGCGATACAGTTTGTAGAGTTTGCTAATATTAAAGACGGTGAGCATGTGGTGATCAATGCACCAGCCGGTGGTGTCGGTCATTTATTGATTCAGTTATTAATGGGTAAAGTGGCTAACAATAATATCAAGGTAACCGTTATTTGCTCACCAGAAAAATATGCCAAGCTGGATGAATTAATAGAAATATCTAAGCTGGCAGGTTGGATCGATTATACCAAAGACGATGCTTTTCCTGAGCTGAAGGCGGATGTGCTGCTAGATTTGGTTGGCGGTGATGCAGGCATACGAGCGCTTGATGTTGTGAAGTCTGAAGGTAGTGTTTATGTGTTACCAACGATTTGGGTCGACAAACTCAAAGAAGTTGGCAGCCAAAAAAATCTGAAAGTTGCAGGTTATAAATCGCAGCGTAATGGTGAAGATATGGCTAGAGTGCTACAACTGGTGGCAGATGGTGCGCTGACGTTACGTATTCAGCAAGTTTATCCATTATCAGAGGTGGTGGCGGCGCATCATGAGCTACAAAAAGGCAATGCGTTTGGCAAGATTGTTTTAAAAGCAAGCTAAGACACGCTCTAGACTATATTGAATCTAAGGCGAATTGAATCTAAAGCGACAGTATTTGTCGAAACGTTAGGCTAATACGCCCTGTTGAGACCGCTTTAGTTTTGGTAATGGTATGTTTCCAATACTTTTGAGTATCACCATGCATGACAATTAACTGACCTGACTCAAGATGAAGCTCAACTTTGTCTTGAGTTTCTTTGTGTTTCAAAACAAATTTTCGTGTGGCACCAAGCGATAGAGATGCGATGATTGGCTGAGCACCCAGCTCTTTTTCATCATCGGCATGATAGCCCATACCATCATTACCAGAAGGATAATAGTTAAGCAGGCAGCAATTAAAATCAACGTTGATACCAATATTTGATAGTTGCTGCTCAACGTATTGTTTCATGTGAAACACAGTGGCGGACCATGCAATAGCCTGATGTGATTGTCCAGAGTATTGATAAGTGGTATTACTTTCGCCCATCCAAACGGTTTGACGAGTGGTGATGTGGGTCTTTCCAAACAGTGTCACGACATCAGACTTCCACGGTAGCTCAGTCAATAAAGCCTGATACACCTCATCGGTATTTTCGATAACCATGCCTAAGTCATTTACCTTGCCATCATAAGGCAGTAGGTTGTCAGTCGGTGCAGGAGAAAAAAGATCAGGCATGTACCAGCTTATTTGTTGATTTGATAATAATCATGGATGATCTGAGCGCATAGGTCAGGTGCTTCCATCGGTAATAAGTGTCCGTATTCTAGTAGAGAAACGATGCGGCTGTCAGGTACAAACTTGCGCCATTGTTTACGCACTTTATCATTGATAAATAAGGTTGGCTTGCCAGTAATGAGGGTATAAGGGCATTTAAGTTGTTTGAGTGCGCTATCAATATAAGGCGCGCCAAAATAGTTGGCAAGCTCTTGCTCTGGCGCAAATATTAGTATGTAAGTACCATCAGTATTCTTGACCAAGCTTTGCTCGGCAAACACTCGCAAGTGTGTGTCGCTAATACGCCTATAAGCAGGCTGTGCGCGCAAGTATTCATAATAATCTTCGATGCTTGACCAAATAGCTTGCTTGGTCAGTGTGCTTTTAAAAGGCTCGCGATTGAGCAGAACCTTACGTGGCAATAGGTTATATAGCCGAGCTTGTCTTTTGGTAAATGTCACAGGCTCTATTAAATATAACTGTGAAAACAGATCTGGGCGCATGGCTGCGGCGATGGCAGTGGCAGTTGCACCCTGTGAATGGCCTATACCTACCACTGGTTTGTTTTGTGTTTTTTCTAAAAATTCAATCAGCATTTCGGCATCTTGTTCGCGTGTCAGGCGACGGCGTTGCGGCTTGTCATACCAGTAGCCACGTAGGGCGAGTGAGCTGATATCAAAGTTAGTTGATAGTGCCTGTAATAAAGGTTTGTAGGTGCCAACGGTAAAACTATTACCACCATAAAAATGCGCGGGCACACGTGAGGCAGCGTTTGACTGTATCGAGGAATTAAGTTGGCTCAGGTTGTAGTAGCGTGCTTGTTTGCCGCTGATATTAATACGGTGTGTAAATGCTTCCATAAGATAAACACTTCCTTGTGTGTCGTTTTTAAACAGAGTAAACGGTTTTTTCTTAGCTGTCTTCACCTAAGAAGCCACCACTTTGACGATGCCATAGTCGTGCATAGACGCCTTGCCGCGCCAATAGCTCATCATGGCTACCTTGCTCAATAATTTTACCTTTGTCCATGACCACCAATCTATCGAGAGCAGCAATGGTAGAGAGACGATGAGCAATCGCGATGACCGTTTTACCTGTCATAATGTCATTCAGACTTTCGGTAATCGCAAATTCAATCTCAGAATCAAGGGCGCTGGTTGCTTCATCTAACAGTAATATCGGTGCGTTTTTTAGCATAACACGTGAAATGGCGATACGCTGACGCTGACCACCAGAAAGTTTGACGCCACGTTCACCCACTTGAGTGTTCAGACCAGTATTGCCTTTATCATCATATAAGTCTTTAATAAAATCCCATGCTTGGGCTTGCTTGGCAGCAGTGATAATTTCGTCATCGCTAGCATCAGGACGACCGTAAGCAATGTTTTCACGTACAGTACGGTGCAATAAGGATGTGTCTTGGGTGACCATACCGATTTGTTGGCGTAAGGACTCTTGGGTAACGGCATCAATGGCTTGCCCGTCGATAAGGATTTTACCGCTATCAACATCAAAGAAGCGTAATAATAAGTTAACCAAGGTTGATTTACCTGCTCCTGAGCGCCCAACCAAGCCTATTTTTTCACCTGGCTCGATATCTAGGTAGAAATCATCAAGAAGCTTCACGGTCGAGGTTGTCGTCTCTTTTACTTCGCCTAAATTATGAGCGTCAGCAGTGTCACCATTGGTCTCGCTTTCATAACCAAAATCCACATGGTCAAAGACAATCTGACCCTTGGTAACGTTTAAGTCAGGCGCATTAGGCTGGTCTATAATGGTTTGTGGTGCTGATAATGTGCGCATACCATCCTGTACCGTACCGATACTTTCAAACAAACTGGCCGTTTGCCACATAATCCATCGCGTCAGACCGTTTAAGCGCAGTGCCATCGCTGTTGCAGCGGCAATGGCACCCACACCGACCGCACCGTGTTGCCACAAATACAGGCCAATACCAACTGTGCTACTGACTAAAATAACACTGATCAGATGGGTCGAGACTTCTAGATAGCTGACCCAGCGCATCTGTGCATGGACAGTACCCAAAAACTGCCCCATGGCGTTCTTGGCATAGCCTAGCTCACGGCGTGAGTGGCTAAATAGTTTGACGGTCATGATATTGGCATAAGCATCGGTAATGCGGCCAACCATCAACGCACGAGCATCTGCTTGTACGATGGCGGTGTTTTTTAACTTCGGAATAAAGTACCAAATACTGAGGGCAACCAAGATGAGCCAAATAATAAAAGGAATCAATAGTAACTTGTCTAAGTTAAATAAAATAACGCCTGAGGTGATAAAGTAGACAGAGACATACATGAACATGTCGGTGACCGTCATGACGGTATCACGCACAGCCAATGCCGTTTGCATCACTTTTGCTGAGACACGTCCTGAAAACTCATCTTGATAAAACTGCATCGACTGCCCAAGCATGCGCTGATGAAAACGCCAGCGCATTTGCATGGGGAAGACGCCTTGCAAAGTCTGAAAATGAACAAACGATGATAAGGCAATCCATATTGGACTCAGTATCATGACCGCCAGCATCAAGAGTAGCATGTCGCCTTTTTCTACCCATAGCGTCTGCGGTGTATAAATACCGAGCCAATCGACGATATTGCCAATCCAAGCAAACAGCATGGCTTCATAGATGCCAATACCTGCTGACAAAATCATAAATAGTACTAGCCAGCCACGTAAGCCATTGGTACATACCCACAAAAACTTGAGCATGCCATCACGAGGTGAGGGTAGTGGCATTGGGGTGTCAGGAAAGGCGGGTAGACGGTTTTCAAAAAAACGAAATAGAGCATTCATAGGCAGTCATAAAACATCGATAGCAGTACGCCAAAATTAACGACGTCACTCGTTACTTTGAATCTTTACTTTTGTTATTAGGATTGCTCGCTATTTTAGCAAAATTCGCCATTAGAGCTGCATGCGAATTGTAATTTGAACGAGGCAGTCCAACTTGTATTCAGCGAGATAAAAGCTAATAAATAGATTGCTGCTATGGAAATATTTTGTTACATTCTACTGATTTAAATTCGTTCAGTGGTTTATCTTGTATATTTAGGGCGTGTTGAACATTCAAATATTAGGGCTGCTGATCGCTAAATTTGCACCAAACTAGGCGCAAGCCGACGATAATGTCGAGACCTTAACTAGGCTTGTAACAACGTTTGCAAAAATGTTTGGAAGCATTTTAGCATCAGCCTTGAGAACGGATCCAGCAAAGCACTGCTTTGCCCGTTTGCAAGGCGAGAGCTATGCTCGAGTGGAGGGCAGTACTCTTTTTTGCCAATACATAGCGAAATTGTTTAACCTAGAATGACTAGGCATCAAAAATTTCACTGCATATTGTCTAAAAAATAGTCACTGCCAGCACCACATTTGAATGTTCAACACGCCCTAACAAAAACGTATTAACAACAATCATGCAAAGATGGCTGTCTAAAAAGGTAAACGTTCATGATGTATTTAACGATAGCGGTGCTCTGTAGTGTTGCTGTGTCGGTGTTATTAAAAATATTACGGCAAAAAAACATAGACATACGCCAGACTATCGTTGCGGGTTATCCTGTGGCGTCGCTATTGACTTGGTTTTTGCTAAAACCAGAGGTAGGCGGGTTAGCTAAATTTGGTAGCGCGTGGGGCATTATTGTTGCTCTTGGTATCATGCTACCAGCCGTATTCATTATCCTTGGGCGTGCTATTGAATCAGTCGGTATGGTTGCAACTGATGCCGCTCAGCGTCTATCGCTCATTATTCCTATCACAGCTTCTTTTCTGTTGTTTGGTGAGATGATTACTGGTACGCATGTGTTTGGATTACTGTTAGGGTTTTTGGCATTAGCAGCATTGGTCTATCGTCCACAATATGCTGATATTAGTCAACAAGCCAAGCGCACGCCATTATGGTTATTTGGGGTGTGGGCAGGCTATGGTCTTATTGATATCTTGTTTAAACAGGTCGCCAAACAAGGCACAGCCTTTGCACTCACGTTGTTTGTCAGTTTTGGCTTGGCTGGGTTACTGCTATTTATCTATTTGCTTATCACCCGTGTGCGCTGGCAAGGAAATGCGCTTGCAGCAGGACTGCTATTAGGTACACTAAATATGGGCAATATTTATGCTTATGTACGGGCCCATCAAGTAATGCATGACTCTCCTAGTACCGTCTTTACGGCTATGAATGTTGGTGTTATTGCGGTAGCGACTTTGATTGGTGTTGGCATATTTAAGGAACATCTCAATCGTATTAATATATTGGGCTTGTTCTTAGCGGTTTGCTGTGTGGTCTTACTGTTTTTAGCTTAACAATTTTAGCCTAAAGGCTTGAATGTGGTCATGATTTTACGAAGGTTTTAACTGAGAAAATATAGGCAGACAGACTGTCCTATGATAAGGTTAGCTACGATACATAAGTCTGGCAAAAAGCATTTTTTTAATAGTGCCTAACTTCAATAAATAAGAACAGGATGCACATTCAATGGAATACGACAAGCAATTACAACGTATAAAAAACAGCTCAGGCTTCATCGCAGCGCTGGATCAAAGTGGCGGCAGCACACCAAAGGCGTTAGAAAATTATGGTATCACTGGTGCAGACTACAGTGACGACTCGGCTATGTTTGATTTGGTACATGAGATGCGCGCTCGTATCATCACTTGTGATTCATTTGATAATGAGCGTGTCCTTGGCGCAATCTTATTCGAAGATACCATGGATCGTAAAATTAATAGCAAGCCGACGGCAAACTATTTATGGGAAGATAAAAACATCGTACCATTTTTAAAAGTAGATAAAGGGCTGGCTGAGCAAATGAATGGCGTACAAGTCATGCGCCCAATGCCAGACCTAGATGTATTATTAGACAAGGCAAAAAACTATCCTGTGTTCGGTACCAAAATGCGCTCAGTCGTCTATGAGCCAAACGTCGATGGTATCGAGCTGGTGGTACAGCAGCAATTTGATGTCGCAAAGCAGATTCTCTCAAAAGGTTTGATGCCTATCGTCGAGCCAGAAGTGGATATCAATGGTGCACAAAAGCATGAATGCGAAGTTATATTGAAAGCCAGTATTCTACAAAATCTGGATCGTTTGAATGACGAGCAGCAGGTCATGCTAAAGCTGACATTGCCTGAAGAGGCAGGATTTTACCAAGAGCTGATTGATCACCCAAAAGTGTTGAAAGTCGTGGCCTTGTCAGGTGGTTATAGCCGTAGCGATGCCTGTGCTAAGCTGAAGCAAAACCCAGGTATGATAGCGAGCTTCTCGCGAGCTTTTACTGAAGGTTTGAGTAAGCAGCAAAGTGATGAAGCATTTTCTGCAACTATCAATAATTCGATCGAAGAGATCTATGAGGCGTCGAAGGTTTAGCAGCTAGTTATTAGAGTACCAATAATTATTATTCTTAGTGGTACTCTTCAAGAGGTTTTTATATGCACAATGTTATAGATAAGATAAAGTCATATAGCGAAAAGATAAATTTAGAAGAAAGATTCAATTATGATTTTAAACTAGATGTATCTGTGCTTGATTCTTACATTATAGAGAAGGTTAGTAATGCTGATAGTGTTTTTAAAAAGAACACTGTGTTAAAAGATTTACTAAGATATCAGTATAAAAAAATATTAATAACACTAAATTAGATTTTTGGATTATTAATAACTGGGGAGGGATTTATGGATTTAAGCCTACGGAAAAAAATATTGGCAAAGTGTCCAGTTTTAAGCAGGAGTTAAAACTAAAGAAGCTTTCTAAAAAAAATTTTGAAACAATTTCATCTCTTTCTAAAGTTGCTTCTTTTTTGGATCCTGAGAAATATTTTATATATGATGCAAGAGTAGCCTATTCTCTAAACTGGCTTATTCTAAAATATGAAAATAAAAATATTATAAACT
>NZ_JBQSXG010000070.1:0-16549 GCF_052378005.1 Psychrobacter sp. AOP31-B2-9 | reverse complement strand
GAGTGGACGTTTATGAGTCTTGCATTGCTAGTTCTACTTGCTATATCAGTCAAATAGACGTAATCGATTACATTAAGCTTGGAAAAAATTAAGACTGTGAAGGTTCAAGATTGGTGATTTGAATATTCATACACTTTATCTGAGTATGACAAGTCACTATAACTTTTTTAAATTAGACTGACTTTTGAGTTCAGATATTAAGTAGGGTGAAAGTAAGTCATCTAGCTCAAGATTAGTTTTCAACTTTACTTGATTAATAATTTCTACGAGAATAACAGTATTTTGATTCAGCTCATCTTCAAGTTCAGCTATCCTCTCTTTTAATCCTTTATTGGTGTCAAGAAGAGCTTGACGTGTCTTTTTATTGACGTATAGCTGCTCTTCTTTTTCATTCAAGTTCAATGGTAAGAGCTGCTCCATGGTGTATTTTTGAATTAATGCTTTACGTTCTTTAGTGCTAAGCGTACTCAGACCCCCTTTAATATGCCCTTTGGCAATTAGTCTCTTATGTAGAGCAGTATTTGAAATAGGGGCCTTTTTAATGCCTTCTTGTACCATTTCTTTAAGCTCGTTCTCGATAGCTTCATTAAGCTCACTACCTCTTAACATTTGCTTTCTTCCTCATCATTAGCTTTTATCTTTTCGTATTCTAGTGAAAATAGTTCAGCAAGTGTCTTTGGCTGGGAATGCTCAGTATCTATTGCACTATATATATTTACAGGAGTTTTATTACTGTAGCCGACCATAATTTTTTGTTCGAAACCCTCAAGGTTCTGAATTTGCTTTTTTATCCTTAGTGTAAATTCAGAATTATCAGCTAAGCTTTTAGCTTGATCAGTCAGTCTATCTTTAGTAAGTCTTAAATTTTCAAGTTCGCCCAAACGGCCTGTCACCGTAAAATTGACACAGGACGCACCTGACTGGCACGCTAGTCGCTTGGGACAACCGTGAGCCGCTATATTACGCATACACGAGCCAAAGGGTAGGGGATGTAAGTAGGCATGGGTATCTATGAGTTCTTTTGCCTTGTCTGGCTCTGTAGGAGCTATTTCATTAAAAGCTTTAGCAATATCGTCAAAGTAACCATCTCCCATAGATTGTTCGATAAAATTCGACACTTCATTAGCGTTATCAAAAGTATGCAGGTTATTTTTCAGATTGTTTTCTAGATCTTTATCGTTGCTAAATAGCATCAAACCATACTCTAAGACGTCATCAATTGGACTTTTTATATTATTCTTTAAAGAACGCATAGGCTCTTCTGAAACTGCCATTAACTCATTGGAGGTTCGGAATTGATTACTGTTACTAGTCAAACTAGCATTTTGGCTGATTTGCTTAATACTCAAATGCTGATAATGTTTGTTTTGTTCAATATCAACACGCCCCATTAGCATAGCTTGTAAGTGATCTAGAATTTCAGCAATAGCTAAGAACGTATTAATATTATGCCGAGGAATATGGCTTGATATTTTAGAGATTTGATTGTCACTATCTTTTAGATTATATTTTTCAAATACTGATTTATTGTTACCTGTGCCTAAGAAATTATTTATGACACGGTTATCTAGGGTTGTAATATTTGTTTTATTTATCAGACTTCGAGATAGAGTAGTGCTACCATGTTGAACAATAAATAATAAGTCTTCATAGGGAATGTTAACTAGCTTACCCTCAAACTCAAATTTTTTATTTATAGGTTCTTCGGCATCATAATTCGCTATTGATACAATGAATTTATTCAATGTCTCTTTACTATAGAATTTCAGCTCACCTGTGCCATCAGGACTTACCTTGTCAGGTTTTACTTGAGCATTCTTAAATGTACTTAATATTGCATCTCTTTGGCCACCACGACCTCTTGTCTGTTTTTTTGAGATAAACAAATGGTCAGTTAAGTCGTCTAGCTCGATCAAGTCATCAGAAATATCATCAATACCTTTAGGAAGAAAGTCTTTTAAATTTTTCTGTCTCAAATAAATTAGGTGCTTTCGATACTGCTCGGTAAGCTCCAAGGTATTTTGTATAATGCTTTTAACAAGCGTAATCGAAGACGGCTCAACCCAGTGAATTCTCTTGCCAGCCCCTTTTGCGCCATAATAGCGTATACCAAGCATGGATTGTACCTTGCCATTGATACTTATAGGCTCATTGGTCTGTGGATCCAAGATAGGTCTTTCAATTAAACAGTCTTTCTTCAGCATTATCGTTTCAGTCGATCGAAACCCTGTTATGATAGATAAAAATAACGAGTTTAAGAGTATTTTTTCGCCTTCACTTTGACAAAGGTTTTTTAGCGAAGCAATATTTATAAAAGTCTGAATCGAGATTAATTTTTCTACATTTATCTTATTTTCATCGATATTTTTATCTTCAAGAAGCTCTTTAGTTGTTCTTGCTTTCTGTGTTCTGTTCTGCTTGTTAATATATTTTAAATCAACTTCAAACTCTAGCTTCTTAGAAGTGAATCCATATTTATTTACTACATCTTGTAGCCTTTTGTAGCCTTTTGAATGTTCCGACATGGTCTGGAAGGTTAGTAGCACTACTATTATTCTTTAACAAATAGTAGGCATGGTTAAGAATTTCTGTCGATAGCTTTGTAGGATGAGTGTCATATGTAATTTCTTTTAGGGAATAGAACCAACGCTTTAACACTAAAAGTTCAGCAACAAGCTTTTGTGGTGAAACCTTACCGTTAGCTTGGCGATAGCTGTACACTAGCATTGCTTTACAAAATTGTTGATAATCTTCAGATATATTTATATTTGACAGCCCTTTTGCTCTGTTTATCGAATTGAAGCTGATACTTGACTTGCCTCTCGAGAGTAGCCAGCTTGAACCCACACCGGTCCTTAACCAAGCACTATCTTCCCATAAAGCATCATTGGGTTGGTATAAGCTATTTTCAAAATACTCTTTTTGCTCATCAATGAACTTATCATAACTATTCATTTGCATTTTTCACCTCACTACTTAACTTACAGCGCTTAATGACTGATTCTATTTCAAATTTAGTCGCTTCGTGAATAGCAATGACTGGGTTTGAGGAGCTATAAACAGCATCGGAGATATGGACGATAGATTCTAGTTCATCTTGAACGCATTCTAAAACCTCTTTATGATTACCATGTTCATAAGGATGAAAATAGACACATCCATAGCAACTACGGACAGGTTCAAGGAAACAGCCAGCTTTGTAGCTACACTTACCTATATTGCTGTGGATTTTATGATTAACGAATCCTGTTATATTTTCTCCGTGGTCTTGTTCAGGGGTAATGATATCGCCAGTCATTAGCATGGCTATCATTTGCTGATAAACAGGGTTTCTACCGAGTGCTATGGCTCGAATTTGAGCAAGATTAGGTGATGAAAAAATATAATGTCTAGCTGTAACTAACGACGAGTGTCCTAAGATATACGCAATATCTTCAGCACTTGATCCCGATAGTGCCATTGAATAAGCCACATGATGGCGAAATTGAGAGCTTGTATATCTAATTCGAATTAGTTCACCATTTAAAACTTGGCTTTTATATTCCTGCGGTGAGAAATCAAAAAGTTGCTCATTGATGGCGGTAGTACAGTAAGTCACTGCATAATTACCTAAATCAAAAAGCTGATGTTTTATAGGTAGTTTGAACTGTTTGATATATTGCAAAATAACTTTAGCGATTTCTTCAGGTAGTTTTATCGAAATCTTAGCATGGTTGAATCGCCCTTGTTTGGCATAAGGTACAAGTATGCTGTAACGCATATTTTCGCCTTCTTTCGTGTATGTATCTATCTTTATATCTTCAACAGAAAGCTTAGATAATTGGACGGGTCTCATACCAGTTACGTAGATAAGACCAAGGATAGAAGCATCTTTAATAACATTGTCTACTATTGATTGCCCCTCACCAATTTCTGAATTTAGTTTTGCGAAGCCATTTTGTATCATTGTGATCGTAGGCTTACTAATAGGATCCTCAACCTCTTGATAGAACAATTTTGAGTTAAAAGATTTTGGTCTTTCTAGTATTTCAAGATCAAGCTCATCTTCTTCACTAAATTCTTCAAAACCTTCAGCTATCAATAATCTGACAAAGTTCTTTAATGTATAGTATTCTCTATATTTAGATTCATCTACGGCTAAATCTAAAAGCACTTCTTTGAAACTTAGATAACTAAAAGAGTTGTTGCTTTTTATTAACTTATGAAATTTAGACCTGACTTGTTTAAAGTATCTTGATAAATAAGCAGGGCTATTAATTTGGGAGTAGTAAGCTAAAAAGAACTTTAATAACTTAATCTCATGCTTATCTAGATAATTTTCTTCAGTAAAGTCTATGTACTCTTTTCTACCGGAGTAGAAAAACTCCCAAGTACTTGAGGTAGAATTGATAAATTTCGTTTCATATCTATCAGCAAGCATAAATCGAATTATAGTAGGAATATGTAGACTTTCAATTTTACTTATCTGAGCCTCAGAAAATAAACGATGACTCGAGTAGTTAGGAAACTCTAGTGCTAAATTATTAGTCATAGTGTGCACCCACTTTTGTAATTCGATGTATATTAGATAAGTTAGCATTTTCCGAGATAAATCGGCTAGCATATAAGTATGGCATAGTACTGTTGAGTGACCACCCTGCCATCTTTCTTAAACTTTCAATAGCATTCTCCATTGCCTGCGCCTTGTTGTAACTGTCCAAATATGATTGATAACTATGTTTAAGCATCATATACGCCCATGTATGACGAAGAATATGAGCTGAAATTTTATCAATTGAATCTACATATCTCTTGTCAAAGAACTGAGGATAATCACTTTTCATCTTCTCATTTATCGTAGCTATGAGCTTTTTAAGACCTGATTTACTAAGAGGCGCGTAGGGTGCTTGTAAGGACAGAAATAGCATGTTGCTTTTAGAATCTTGAGATCTGATATTGTTGATATACATGTGAATAAATTGAGCATCACGTTTTTCTAATAATATGGTTCGAACGGATTGAACGTTTTTCATCTGCGGCTTCGATATACGGTTATCTGTTCTATCTTGTGTATCAGTTATAACGAGATAAGTATTACATGTTTTTAAATCAGTCTTAATTGAGTTAAGAGTTAAAAGTAACAGCTCGCCAGTCCTCAAACCGTAGTTTAAGAGCAGATGTACAATGAGAAAGTTTCTTAACTGCGCTTCCTTACTCTTAAATAAAGGTTCTAGTGCTTTTGGCGAAATAATAGAATATAGAGCTTCTTTTATTTCCTCTGTAAGGCTTTTAAAGTTTGTCCCATTTTTATGGGCTTTATGGTGATTAGAGGACAAGTTTTTGACAAGATCAGACTTTTGGGAAAGTGTAGATTTATATCTAGCTATTTGAGGGCTTATAGATTTACCGTGTACTTGACTAAAGGTATCTAATAAATAGTTTAAATAGCTGAGGATAGCCCGCAAACGATGTGCAAGCGTATTGTAATTAATTGAAGGATTGCTCCCTAATCTAATTAGCTTTTGGTCAACTACCCGCATATTTTCCAAATATAATATAAAGCTGTCTATTTCTTTAATCATCAAATTAGGGTTAGATTTATGTTCACGGAAATACTTGCAGAATGACTGATTATGTTTTTCTTCCCAGAACTCGTACCACTGCTTAATACCCTGCAAGTAAGCTTGTTGTGTTGATTCACTTTTAAACTTCAATGAGCTATTAATATAAAGCATAGGATATAAGCAGGGAAGTGTAGTAGTGCTATCAAACAATAGACTAAGCTGAGCTGAGTTGTTTAGAGTAATAGATTTTATTTTCAGCATTTGAATCAAATCCTACGAATGTATGAACTTTTATATAGGTGTCTCTTATGATTTAATATTATATTAATACTCTCTACAAAGCAATGAAAATTGAATGATATAATCAGCTTAAAGTAGTTTTCATACAGAGTCTCGCAGCTTATCTATATAGTCAGCCCAATCTTGCATCATGAGTATTCGAGTATCGATTTCATCCAATCGGTTATAAGCGCCACCATGCGTATCCTTTATTCGATGTCCTAATTGCAGCTCAGTCACAATATCTGAGTAACGTAGTTCAGATTGTTCCATAAGCAATGTTTTGGCCGATGCTCGAAATCCATGAGCACACTGAACATCTTTGTATCCAAGCCTATGGAATATCTGTACTAGAGTCGCTTTACTAATATAGCTATTGCTTGAGGCACGCATCGATGCAAACACATATTCTTTATGACCTGTAATTGCTTTTATTCTTCGTAAGCGTTCAATAACCTGAGTGGCTAGAGGTACAACTAAGTGCGATACCATATCCTCACGACCTTCGCCTTTAGTAGGAGAAAACTCCCATAGCTTGTTATCCCAATCTATATCTTGCCATCGCATAGACCGCAAATCGATACTACGCACAAAAACATATGGTAATAAGTTCATTGCTTCCAATGTAATCTTACTTGCACCTTCAAAATTAGACATATCGTTTAGGAGAGTGGCAAACTGATCAGGCTTAGTGATGGCTGGTAAATGGTTGCCTGAGCTGGCAGGTGCGAGCTCGCCACGCGTATCAATAGCTATGTTTCTATCGCATAATCCTCTTGCAACAGCGAATGAGAAGACTTTTTCAGTATAAAGCCGAGTGCTTGCACCAACGAAGGTTGCTTGATTTTCATTATTCTGAATCGCCTCACACACACTTAATATCATCTCGCTCGTGATATCGTTCATTCTTAAGTCGCCAATCTCGCGACACATATATCCTAGACATAAATCCCAAAATTTAAGGGTAGATTCACTAAACGCACGCTTTCTAGAATTGCTACGATTACGACTTGATGTTTTGTGGTCTCGCCACGCTTGTGTAATTTCAGAAAATGTGGCGTTCTTTAGATGAGCATACTTATTGACTTGTTCTTTTTTATGGATAGCTTTAGGGTCAGAGCCTTGTGCGACCATCTTAAGTATACTTTCTGCTTTATGCTTAGCTTCATATAGACTGATTTCTTCGACCTTACCTAGCATCATTCTAGGACGCTTACCATCGATATGCGGATGAGCGTACCTCAAGTAATATTCTTTTTTACCATTTGGATAAATACGAATACTTAGGCCCGCAATACCTGAGACACTAACCGAGTAATCTTTATCTCGGCATTCAAGTATATTAATATCATTTAAATTGTCGACAGCCATAATGCACATCCGTAAGCTTTATAAGCAAGGTAAATTGTGAATGTTAATCTATTAACTCTATACTGAGATTTAGAATAATCTTTGCACATACTTTATAAATTCTGAAAAAGTATCTTTTGGAAAATATAGATAGTTATTGGACACTGAAATGGACACGGTTATTAATCTATTAAGACATAAAACCCTTTAAAATTAAGTATTTTAGGTACAATTATCCCCAAGTGAAGGTTGGGGATAATTATAGTATAGTGGAGAAAGAGGGAGTAAGCTATTTTTTTGTTGATATATATGGCGTTTGAAGGAATAAACTTCATATAGATTAAAAGTAAGAGTGCTGTTTGCTATTGGCAATAGAGTCCTTCGACATATTTGCACGAAAAACCGTGCTCCTGTACTCGCACAGAATACCTTAATCAGGGTGATAGTACTGTTCTGTGCAAATTTGGAAGGTATCAACTCAATGCTTTAGATTAAGATATCTCAGTAAGAACGAGAGATGTTAGAAAAGACCAATGAATGTTTCACTAATCAGGAAGGCTGTTTTGGTGACTCTAAATGGAAACGTAGTTAGCTATGATAATAGCAGCTATAAGGTGTATATAGACTTGGACTTACTGAGATGCCAAGTAGGAGCATTATCAGAGCTTGTATACGTTCTTATCAATGATATAGAGTAATAGGCATTCAGAAGGGTTATTGCTTTTACTTTGAGCTGATTGTCACTTGGTGGCTAATACTTCTGTACCTAACGTAGTTCAAGCACATTCGCATTAATCAGGAAGTCGGCTAAGCTACCAACAATCGATTGATGAGTGATTTGTTTATTAGGTGATGATTAGGAGTGACAGATTATTCAGAGGGCTTATTGTGCAGTATGAAGGTAGTAAACTTAGCAATGATGAGTAGAACAAGTTTATCAAACAGGTTAACTAGCGACATGGTTTAATACGTTAAGCTCGATTACAAATACAATAGGATTAATGATAGCTCTGTACATTAACTCCTTAAGACAGCTCAGCTAGTAACTGTATTAGTGGTGATGAAGATGACTTTATGAATAGGTAATACGTATGAGAATTAATCAATCATCAACCAATCTTTATAGGGATTTATCATATAATTATAATCCCATGAACTTATTGTATGGTACCCTTAGTTTAACATAATATACATTATGCGAAAACAAACCAACGGGTTTTGGTGATTTATAATAAAGCTTTTATATAGCACTTACAGCGTTCTCATTCTGGCTATCTGCTATCACTAAGTTATAAAATATACGCTGATTAAATTTATTAGCCAGTTTATTCTTGAGAATTTATTTCTGTGTACTGTTACTATAAATAATAGTCTTATTCACGTTAAGGATATTTTTATGACGAAATTATCTACGACCTCAGCATTGAGCATGATGTTTGCATTGCCATTATTATTGGCTGGCTGTCAATCTCAATCTATTATGAGCACGCCGCAGAACATCGTTCAAAATAATACAGATCAAAATAGCATAAATCAAAACAATTCAGGCATCGACACGGCTGTTATAAATCAACAAACACTGGAACAGCAATCCTTACGCATTCAGCAAGCGCTGGCCAATGGCGACTATGCCAGTATTGCTAACGATATCCACCCAACACGCGGCGTTCGATTCTCAATGTATGCGTATATTCGCCCAGAATCAGATAAAGTCTTTAGCCGTGCTCAATACCTACAATATCTACATGAGTCCAATATTCGCTTCACTTGGGGCGAAAAAGACGGCATTGGTGACTTACTTGTCACGCCATTGCCTGACTATTTGCGCACTTGGGTCAATGCAAGCGCCTTTAATGACAACCCTACGATTACCCTTAATAACAGCCAAGCTATGGGCAACAGTATTGATAACTTAAACAAAATATATCAAAACTCTGATTTCGTTGAGTTTTATAGTAGCGGTAGCGAAGAATATGGTGGCATGGATTGGCGTGCGATGCGTTTGGTGTTTGATAGCTATCAGGGAAAGCGTTATCTTGTAGCGATTATTAGTGACCAATGGACGATTTAGAGTATATAAAACGACTAACCTAACAAGCTTATAAGCTGATTGTTAACGGGCATCCTACTCTATCTGCTTGTAAATACAGCATATATTCAAATATAAGTATATATTTTGCAACTCATGTTGTATGTCAGGTTGCATGGTTTTTGATACGGTTGTCGATATGGCTTTTAATAGAAATTTTGTGGATTAGCCCTCTAATGACAACATATTCATAATTAGCTTAATCAAGGTTTCTTTTTGATTGGGGTCAGATTCCGCAACCAGTAAGGTTAATGCTGCAAGCCCGGTATTATTGATAACCATGTCACCTTTGTCATTTAGCAACCGATGGTTACGGTGTAAAAAATCCACGAACAAAAAAGCACCGCTGCGTTTATTGCCATCGGTAAAGGGATGGTTTTTTACCATAAAATACAGTAGATGCGCCGCTTTACTCTCGATAGTCGGATACGCAGGCTCACCAAAGACCGTTTGCTCTAAATTGCCCAATACACTGTCCAAGCCATCACCACGAGGCTTAGCGAATAATTCAGTTGCCTCACCCCTGTCTATCAGCTGCGCTTTCAAATTCGTCAGCGCTGCCATCGCCTCAGTCGTATTGGGGAGTATGCCACCATCTTGTCCTGCGGGACTGTCAAGCAAACCTTCATCATAGCGCTGTAACCATAAAAACGTCTGCGTATAACGGCTGATAATCTCAACCAGTCCGCGTCCTTCATCGGTTTTTAGCTCGGGGCTTTGCGCAGTTTTTTTGATTAGATTTAACGCTTGTTGTAGCTCGCTTGAGTTTTTATCGAAGCGTTGTTGATTGAGCGTATAACCTTGTACCAAGTACTCACGCAGACGCTGCGTTGCCCAACGTCTAAACTGCACTCCCTGAGGAGATTTGATGCGATAACCTACTGATATAACCACATCTAGGTCATAAAAGGTTACTGGACGATCTGAATTTGCAATATGCATTTTTTGCATATTGCTTTTTTCAGCGATTTCTTCATCGTTTATGGCGTTATTAATATGGCGAGAGATCACTGATTGATCGCGGCCAAACAGCTCAGTCATTTGTGCTTGTGACAGCCAAACTGTCTCTTGCTCAAAGCGCACATCTACTTGCGCCTTTCCATCAGCACTTTCATAGATCTCTACTGTTGCCATATCGTCATTTATCGCAGTAATCATCTCAGTTTTTTAATCCTAATATATACGTTCATACTGTTTTAGAGAAAGCTTCAAGAATTATTTATAGTGGCGTCTGACGAAAGAATTTGACCATGATGTCATAAATATCCGGATAAGCATCAATCAGGTTTTGCGGTGTCTCAAAAAACACCTCACTCAATACTGCAAAGAATTCTGCTGGATTACTCGCACCATAACGATCTAATCCCGACTTTCGATGAACTTGAAAGTCCGCAAAATCTCGCGTCATCACCTTAGTCCACTGAGTGCGATCAGTATCATGCTGCAACGGTGGAAAGCCATTGGCGCTGCCATTCATCATATCGAGCTTATGAACAAACTCATGAATGACGACATTGTGCCCATCACGCTCACCTGAGTGTTTGGCATCTTTCCATGACAAGATCACAGGTCCACGTAGCCACGCTTCTCCGCTACGGTGTTGACTACCTTGATGGACGATACCGAACTCATCCACCGTGGTTGTGTCGCTTTTGTATGAGCTGGGATAAATGATAATAGATGACCAGCCAGCATACCACTCAAGGCTTAGGTTTAGAATCGGCAAACAGGCTTGCAAAGCAATCGATTGTCTAACGGTGTCAGTCACCTCAAACCCTTGAGCACCGGTGATAGATTTATCAGCCAAAAACAACGTTGTAAGATCAAGTTGTAAGATCAAACAGTCGCTTCATCTCATCTTCATCTAGTCTATCAAGTATTGCTATACGCTTGGCAGCTTGCACCCAATCAGTGGTACTAAACTCACTATTATCCAGTATGCGCTGCTCGCGCCAGTCTTTTATGAGGTTAAACATATACTTTTACCCTACATCCATAAGATTATGAAAACAACAATAATTAGAAGAACATCAAAAAAGACGATAATACTTATAAAAACAAATACTTAGTTAGACATTCCTACTTCTTGCAAATAGTTATACAGACCTTCTGAAAATTGTCGATACCCTGCGGTATTGGCATGGATTTTATCAGATTTCAACGCATCGTCTGACAGTATCTTTGACCAGCCATTGGCATATAGCGGCACCCCTTCTGATTCGGCAATATCTTCATAAATAGGGTTGTCACTGGCTTTGCCAAACAGCGCACTGGCACTGAAATAAGGTTGTGAGATCAGCACGACGGGGATATCAGCCGATTTTAACTGATTGATAGTCGCTGTGATATTGGCAGTTGTGGTATTGGGAGGTAACTGCTGCAACACATCATTGCCACCGACACTGAGCAATACCAAATCAGGATTTTGATTAATGACTTGATCCGTTCGTGCCAGCACATCAGCAGAGGTATCACCGTTAACCCCTTCATTCACCAGACGCCATTTCGTCATGGTTGCCAAGACCGCAGGATAAGCTGTCTCAGGACTGGCACCATAACCATACGTCAGTGAATCGCCTAAAGCAATCACTGTGCTACCCGTAGGCAAAGTCGCTTGTGTTGGTTCATTAGCACAACCATTCAGAGCAATAGTAGTAATCCCTATACTTGCCAGCCCTAACATTTGCTTACAAAACTTCATGTCTACCCTCTCGTCCTATTACTTACTTCAGTACACACTTATCAATACGTTATCAGTGCACTGGCTCACGTTTGATTAAATTTATTACAATTTAGTTAAACTTATTTAAAACCTATTGTCTAACGCTTGTTGTATGTTACTCAGTATACGTTGTATAGTTTAAATCAGACACGGACTGTTTTTTGGGTATATTGTACAGACTGGTCTACCCATAACAGTGGAGAGGTTACCTAGAATACGTGAGGTCGTTATGGAGCAAAAATCATCTCAATCCCAAAATCAAGGCAAAACGCAAAGTCAGACACAGAGCGCGGCTACCACCAAAGCAGCCGTTAAAGACCGACTGCAAAAACAACCATCCGAAACGCCCAGCCCGCCTAAGATATTTAACGAATTACAAGACAGTAAAGGTCAATATCGCCCTGTTGCTAAATCTGTTGGCAATTGGCTAAATGACATCAACCTCGATTCCCTCAACCATTTAAACGAACAAGCCGCTGACATATTTTACCGTAAAGGTGTGACATTTACGGTGTATAGTGATGCCAAAAATATTGAACGAATGATTCCGTTTGATATCATTCCGCGTGTCATCTCCGCTAGCGAATGGCAGCAAGTAGAGGCTGGATGTAAACAGCGCATCACTGCCCTCAATGCTTTCTTGCATGATATCTATCATGACCAAGCTATTATGAAAGAAGGGGTTGTCCCCGATGCTTATGTCTATGCAAGTGGCTGCTATGAACCATGGATGATGGGTATTGAGCTTGACAAAGCTATCTACTCACATATCAGTGGTATCGATTTAATCCGAGACGAATCTGGCAAATTCTGTGTATTAGAGGACAATCTGCGCACACCATCTGGCGTCTCGTATATGTTAGAGAGCCGCAATATATCAGAGATGTTATTGTCTGATATATTTGAAGACACACCCATCTTAGGTATCAGTGATTACCCCAAACGTCTCAAAGCCTGTCTAGCCAGCTCTACCAGCAAATACGACCCACAAATTGTTATCTTAACCCCAGGGCG
This sequence comes from Psychrobacter sp. AOP31-B2-9, assembly GCF_052378005.1. Lineage (NCBI taxonomy): Bacteria > Pseudomonadati > Pseudomonadota > Gammaproteobacteria > Moraxellales > Moraxellaceae > Psychrobacter > Psychrobacter sp. AOP31-B2-9. Next base: position 3,552 of record NZ_JBQSXG010000070.1, on the reverse strand, counting down.
TTTCAACAGTGCTTATTATGAGCATGCATTTTTGGCACATGAGATGAATGTGCCGCTGGTTCATGGTTATGATCTAATCGTCGAGGACAGCAAGGTTTATATGCAGGGGATTCGCGGTAAGGTGCAGGTCGATGTTATCTATCGCCGTATTGACGATCCTTATATTGACCCACTGGCGTTTTCTTCCAATTCTATTTTGGGCGTGTCAGGACTCATGAGTGCTTACCGTTCTCGCAACGTGGTCATTGTCAATGCACCGGGAACTGGCGTCGCCGATGACAAAAGTCTCTATCCATTTGTCCCAGATATGATTGAGTTTTATTTGGGTGAAAAACCCATCCTGCCAAATATTGAAACCTACCAATGCCGCAAACCTGATGATCTTGAATACGTGCTCGCCAATCTGGGTGATTTGGTGGTCAAAGAAACACAAGGCTCTGGTGGCTACGGTATGCTTATAGGACCAACATCGACCAAACAAGAGATTGAAGATTACCGTGTGCGTCTGTTAGAAAACCCAGCGGGGTTTATTGCCCAGCCGACGATATCACTATCTACTAACCCAACAGCGGTCAGTGATGGTATTGCACCAAGACACATTGACTTACGACCTTTTATATTAAGCCATGGTGATGGAACCGTCGATATCGTACCAGGCGGCTTAACACGAGTGGCGATGGTTGAAGGCTCATTGGTCGTCAACTCCTCACAAGGTGGCGGCATCAAAGACACTTGGGTTATCGATGACAGTAACTTAAAGTCTTCCACCAAAAAAACAAACTGCAAGTGCTCGCCTTTATCATCAGACGTCAACACCTCAGATCACGCCAACTATTATGATCGTGTCCAGCCGCTAGAAGCAGGCTATGAGATGCTAGACGATGCACCGATGATACTACTACTCTCCACCGCCAGTTATCTCATATGGCTAGGTCGATACAGCGAGCGGCTGTATTACTATGATGATGTCATGAAAAAACTGGTCAAAGATAATTTTAAAAAATCACAGCTTAAGCATTTAATCAGTCACTTAGGTTTTAATGCAGATATAAACGAATCGTCTAAAACCATGAAAGCACAGATGATGTCTGATTTGGAGCGAAACATCATACCGAACATCGTTCAATCGATAGATGACAATGTACAGGAAGCAAAAGGCGTCATTGGTAAAGACACCGCTGAGTTATACAACTTGATTAAGCGTCTCTCAAGTGCTGGCACTTATCGGGCTGCAACCTTGCAGCTACATGCCTGTAATGCCGCTATGAAACAAGAGCATCCGACAGTGACTTGCTTTTGGCAATTAGGTCGTCATTTTGAGCAGCTTGAGCGGGCTGTGCTATTAGAAGAGGACTCAATAGAAGTCAGTCTTGAATTTAAGTATTGGATCAATGAGTTGCCGGAAAACACGCGCTGGCGCGAGCTGACACGTTTGGCCAACCAAATGATTCGATCGAAGAAATTTAGCGATTTTGAGCTGATTAGTAAAGAGTTTAATATCATTTTGCGTCAAGGTGTCTAGGCATGTCATCAATTAGCACATTGATGCAATTTAAAGCTTTAAAATGGCTAAACTTTCGTTAAACGGTGTCAAAACGCTTGTCAATATATTCATATTCACTGCGAGTTTTTCCTTGTTTAGCATCAATTTATCTCATTTTAATGCTCATAATCTAATTGGTGACACGCCCTAGCCATAAAATGATGAAAAGCGCTAATGATATAGTCAATTTAATAGTATTTAAAAACAAAACAAGGCAGGCACGTAAAAGCATTAACAAGAACAAACTAAGCGAGCCTGATCCTGTATTCGATTTATATGAGATTGATTATACATATGAAATAAACAGAAAATAGGAAGCTATCATGAAACTTCAAATCAGCCACCAAACCAACTATTATTATTACGGTGAGCTTGCACAGCGCAGTGTCCAATATATACGCATGACTCCAATGCAGATGCCTCATCAAATTATCCATAAATGGGAAGTAATGCTCCCTAAAGTGGCAACCAATCAAAAGGATGGGTTTGGTAATGACTGGCTCACGCTAAGCCGTAATGAAGCGCATAATAATTTGCAAATGCAAGCATCCGGTATCGTTGAAATCGATATAGAGACCAAACGTTTAGAGGATATGGCTCATGTCCCCTACCTACTGTTTACCGTACAAACACCTTTGACCAAATGTTCACAAGAGATGCGCGATTTTGCCGCGCCCTATCTAAAAAACCCCACCCATGACAGTCTCAAATCGATGGCCAATGCACTTATCATGAAAATGCCGTTTGTGAAAGATGTGACTCATGTAGGTACGACAGCTGCTGAGTCTTTTGCAACGAGCGCTGGCGTATGCCAAGATCACACTCATGTGTTTTTGGGTTGCTGCCGTGATCAGCATATTCCAGCCCGCTATGTGTCAGGCTACCTGTATGACGATACCGAAAACCATATGGCAAGCCATGCGTGGGCAGAGGTTTGGCTAGACGGCTACTGGTATACCTTTGATATCTCCAACCAATTGTTTCAACCAAGCTCTCACGTCTACGTCGCCATTGGTAGAGACTATTTAGACACAGCTCCTGTCCGCGGTGTCAGAATGGGCGGCGGCTATGAGAACCTTTATAGCCAAGTGCTAGTCAAACGACTATCATAGGACAATCATTAACGACTCTACTTTACGATTACTATAGCCAATCCACTATAAGAGAGTTACAACGTTAACTTCGGTTATCTTGTAACTCTTTTAAATTAAATCAATTACAATCAGGATGTTTTATGACTTATTGTGCTGCCATTCGCCTAAGAGAAGGCATGGTTTTCGCTAGTGACACGCGCACCAATGCAGGCGTTGATCATATATCAACCTTTAGAAAGTTATATCAGTATGGCATTGAAGGCGAACGCGTCATGGTACTACAAACCGCAGGCAGTCTAGCCACCTCACAAGCCGTATTTACCAAGTTGCAGAATGATATTGACCAGCGTTATGAAAGCAACCTCAATACCGCACTGACGTTATTTGATGCAGCCCAAATGGTAGGCGAATGTATGCGTAACGTGATGAATCATGCAAAACAAGTTGCCAACGATAATGATGGCAGTCGGTTTACCAGCTCGTTTATGTTGGGTGGTCAAATAAAAGGCCAGCCGCATGAGTTATATATGATTTACCCTGAGGGTAATTGTATTAGAGCCACCAAAGACACACCATTTTTTCAGTTAGGCGAAAGCAAGTACGGCAAGCCTATTCTAGATCGCTCGGTCACATACGACACCGATATACAGCATGCCGCACGGGCCTTGATGCTTTCATTCGACTCAACTATTCACTCAAACTTGTCAGTGGGTATGCCGATAGACTTTGTGATCTATAACAGTGACAGCTTAGAGATGCCTGAGGGTCGCCGTATCGATGAGAGTGACGATTATTTCAATCAAATTCGTCGTCAATGGTCAAAGTCGCTGCGTAATATATTGGTCGAGCTGCCTGAATATCCTGATAATTATTGGAATAAATAGTTCAGTGAGTCGTAAGACCTCAAGCAGGCAA
>NZ_JBQSXG010000069.1:0-17223 GCF_052378005.1 Psychrobacter sp. AOP31-B2-9 | reverse complement strand
AATACTTTACTTAATAGATAGATTCAAGCATTTATATAACTTATTGAGTCTAACTTACACATTTATTATGCCCTGCTTATTTTGTTCAAGGTATAATACCCCTATCTGTTGCAAATTTTAATTGATAAGTCTTCTTATGATCAAAGAAAATGCTACCGCCCGCCTTATTCATTTTTTGGTAGGGCTTTTTGTTGCCTGCTTAGCGTTAGCGGTTATCTTAGCGCTTGCTGTGCCTATTGGTTTTTATGGTATGGCGATGTATTTATCGCCAACCTTGCCTAGCACTCAAGAGATCAAGAAAGCAAAACTAGAGATGCCATTACAAATATACAGCAGTGATGACAAATTGATTGGTCAATACGGTAATCGTCTATCCCTACCCATTACATTTGACGAGATTCCTGACAACTTAACACATGCTTTTTTGGCAGCAGAAGATGCCTCTTTTTTTCAACATAGCGGTATCAGCATTAAAGGGTTAGGACGTGCCGTTACTGAAGCGGTCACCGATGACGATAGCCAAACTGGTGGTTCTACTATCACCATGCAGGTCGCCAAAAACTACTTTTTAAGTTCAGAACGTACTTTAAATCGCAAACTGACTGAATTGTTCTTAGCACGTAAAATTGAAGACGAACTCAGTAAAAATGATATTTTGACATTGTATGTCAACAAAATCTACTTAGGTGAAGGTGCCTATGGTGTCCGTGCCGCTGCCAAAAAATATTATAGTAAATCACTAGACAACCTTACTATTGCTGAAACAGCAATGTTGGCAGGTCTGCCAAAAGCTCCTTCTAAATACAACCCTGTTGCCAATCCTGAACGTGCATTGACTCGCCGTAACTGGATTATCGGTCGCATGCATGAACTGGGCTATATTACCGAAGCAGAACGTGATGAGGCAATTTCCTCACCTATTGGTATTAAACTTTATAAAGAAAAACTTGATGTGAATATGCCATATCTGGCAGAAATGACACGCGCTACGTTGGTTAATCGCTATGGTAAGCAGGTAATGCATAGCGGTTGGCGAGTACGTCTTACCATTGACAGTGAAGCGCAAACAGACGCAGAAGCAGCAGTGCTTAAAGGTTTAGTTGCTTATGATCATCGACATGGTTGGCGCGGTGCTGAAGCAAACGACGAACCACTAGAAAACTTCCGTCGCTATAGCAGCATGTCCCCTGCCAAAGTTACTAAAGTCAATTCGCGCAGCTTTGAAGCGACGATGCCTTCAGGTGAAAGTGTCACCGTTAATTGGTCAGGTATGAACTGGGCTCGCAAATATATTTCTGTGAATCGTATCGGTTACGCTCCTAGTAACGCCAGTCAAATAGTCAGTGAAAACGACATCATTCGTCTAATACCAACAGCCAACGGTAATTGGCAATTAGCGCAAATCCCTAAGATACAAAGCAGCCTAGTTTCTCTAAATCCTTCGACTGGTGCAGTTAATGCCTTAATCGGAGGCTTTGATTTTAATCACAACAAGTTCAATCGAGCCTTACAAGGCTGGCGGCAACCTGGGTCAACAATTAAACCGCTTGTCTATACATCAGCTCTCAAAAAGGGCTATCGTCCAGATACGATGGTCTCAGATAATCCTATCCAAGTAGGTGGCTGGAAACCTAAAAACTCCGATGGACGCTTTTTAGGGGATATCACTCTACGTCGTGGTTTATATTTATCACGTAATTTAGTATCTATCCGTCTATTACAAGCCATTGGTATCACTGATACACTCAATCTACTAGATGAATTTGGTCTTGATAAAGAAAAACTTCCAACAACTTTATCGTTAGCACTGGGAGCAGGACAAGCGACACCGTTGCAGATGGCAACTGCTTATTCAACTTTTGCAAATGGTGGTCATCGCATACAACCTTACTTCATTGAACAGATTTATAACTATAACAACAAACTATTATTCCAAGCCAATCCTCAACAAGCCTGCGCTAAATGTTTCAACGAAAAACTCGAAGCAATGAATAAAAAAGCAGTCGAAGACTATGAAGCTTCAATTGAAAATTCAGATAAGACTGCAAGTAATGCAACATCTACTAACCAACAAAACCTAGATGCAGTAGAAAACAGTGACGAGAGCATCGATTTGAGTATCTATGATGCAAGTCCACAATCTGATCGTTTAAAAGCACCTCCAGCTCAGTATGAGTTGGCCAAGCAAGCCCCTCGAATATTAGAACCTAGAGTTGCTTTTGATATGGCAGATATATTGCGTGATGTGGTACAACGTGGTACAGCCGTACGAGCAAAAGCTTTGGGACGTAGTGATATTGGTGGTAAAACAGGTACCACTAATGATGCAAAAGATGCTTGGTTTGCAGGTTTCCATCCTACTAATGCAACGGTAGTGTGGATGGGATTTGATCAGCCATCAACCATGGGCCGCCGCGAATATGGTGGTGTGGCAGCATTGCCAGTTTGGATGGATTTTATGAGAGCTCAGCTCAAGAATACGCCTCGCCAATGGGTACCCAACGAACAAGGCTTTACCTCTAGAAGACTGCAGAAAAAGACTGTAGAAACTAAGGATAATGATGAAAGTAGCGAGCCAGATACATCAGAAAAGCCAGTTACTACGCAAACACAGCAGCGTACGCCCTTAACGCCTGAACCTGAGTTAAGTCCACAGACACCACGAACTACTAATCGCGGTAATAATGATGGTGTACCACAAAACCCATTGTCAGCAACGCCAGTCGAATCGCTACCACCGATGCCAGAATAAATCATCGATACAACCAGTGCATATTAGACAATAACCCCCCCTATTCATGCTATTGAGTAGGGGTTTTATTATTTTTATAGAATATGCATGCGTATCTATTTATCTTTAAGCTAAATTCTACTAAAACTCAACCATACCAGCACGTAGTTGTTCAATCAAATCTAAAAACTGCTGGCGCCATTCACGTATCGTTGCCTCATCTGGTAACCATTGGTTTGATAAAGTAACCACATTAACAATCAGATCCGAAGACTGCGCTGTCTCACTACTTGACTTTTCATCTATGATCGTATCAGGCTGTACGGCATACAAACAACGCTGATAAGCACGCTCTATATTTGCAAGAAACCCCTGTTGTCTTATCTGCTGTAAACGCTGAATCTCAGGAGATACCTGCGTACGCTCACTCAATGCTTTTTCGATATCTGACAATGTGGGGGTTGGAATGTTTAAACTGTAGAAATAACCAAGCTCTTGGGTAAATGCGAGAAAAGCGCCATATAAGTGAAAAATAGCAGTCTCACAATGCGCTTGGTATAGCTGCTTATCATTAGTCGCCCCTGCTGATTGACAGGACAGACGACAAAAATACAGTTTTTGATTGGTTCGATCGGCTTGATACTTGGCAACACGAGTTTTACCTGCCATTTGCTATTTATCCTTATATTAATAATAAGTGCTAATAAGTTGCAGCTACAGTCAGCGAACGGCTAAACCGCTACCGCGTTATTCTCCTTAGATGCACTACTCGTACAATCTACAGTCGGCTGTCTTATACCCATTTTATATTTCTTTAACTATATCACAGCTCATAACATGGTTCTTAATGAACTACGATCAAGGTCTGTCGAATAAATTATACAAGAAACTATATCAGCTAACAAAAACTGCTGCTAGATCCATAAAGGTTAACCCAAAAAGCATACTGCTTACCCTCAGTTTTACGTTATTTTAGTTTATAATAGGCATAAAAAAGCCAGCAACTAAGGCTGGCTTTTCTAGTAAACTAAGAATATATCAAAGACTATTAATGATCTTGATTTAGTTCTTGTGCAAAGGCTTCATCAAAGCTAGCAAAGTCTTTGCTATCAGTGGTTGCCGTCATATCAAGCGCTGCATTAAGATCTTTATCTTGTAGCTTTTGATCCGCTTGTTCTTTACGTGTTTTATGATAAGCAAGACCAGTACCTGCAGGAATCAAACGACCAACAACGACGTTCTCTTTCAAACCACGTAATTCATCTACTTTACCAGTAACAGCAGCAGCCGTTAGGACACGCGTAGTTTCTTGGAAAGAAGCCGCTGAGATAAAGCTTTCTGTTGCCAGACTTGCTTTAGTGATACCTAACAGTTGACGCTCAAACTGTACTGGGAATTTATCTTCCGCTTCTAGTTTTGCATTCAATGCTTTGATATCGGCATACTCTACCTGATCACCTTTAAAGTGGTTTGAATCACCACCATCAGTAATCTCGACTTTACGCAGCATCTGACGAATAATAACTTCGATATGCTTGTCGTTGATTTTCACACCTTGCAAGCGATAAACGTCCTGTACTTCGTTGACGATATAATCAGCAAGCGCAGTCTGACCTTTTAGACGCAAGATATCATGTGGGTTCTGTGGACCATCAGCAATCACTTCACCACGTGCCACTGTCTCATTTTCAAAGACATTGATTTGACGCCATTTCGGGATTAGCTCTTCATGTACTTCACCATCTTCATTAGTAATAATGAAGCGGTTTTTACCTTTAGTCTCTTTACCAAAGCTAACCACACCGGTCATTTCTGCCATGATGGCATGATCTTTTGGACGACGTGCTTCGAACAAGTCAGCAACACGCGGTAGACCACCAGTAATATCTTTAGTACCCGAAGAAGCTTGTGGTACACGGCCTAGAATCGAACCTGCTGCTACTTTTTCACCATCGCTAACGCGAATGATGGTTTCAGCAGGCAAGAAGTAAACCACTTCTTTACCTTCGTCAGTGTTCAAGATAATTGCAGGACGCAAGTCTTTTGCTGAGCTTGAACGGTCACGAGTAGCAAGAATCTCAAATGAGCTCATACCAGTGGCATCATCTACTTTCACTGTGGCAGTCATACCGTCGGTGATATCACTAAAGCGTGCTGTACCAGCAAATTCTGTGATAATTGGATGCGTATGCGGATCCCATTTTGCGATAGTTTGACCGCTTTCAGCCTGTTCTTCGTCTTTCACAAGCACGCTTGAACCATAAGGTACTTTATAGCGCTCACGCTCACGGCCAAGCTCATCGGTCAATGCGATTTCAGCTGAACGTGATACGATAACCAAGTGACCATCAGTATGTTGTACAGTCTTCATGTTTTCGAAATGTGCTTGACCAGCATTACGAACTGAGATGCTATTATCCACAGATGCTGAACTTGCTGCCCCGCCCACGTGGAAAGTACGCATGGTTAACTGGGTACCAGGTTCACCAATAGACTGTGCAGCCATAACACCGACTGACTCACCAATGTTAACTTTATGACCACGAGCCAAATCACGACCATAACACTGTGAACACACACCATGCTCAACATCACAGGTAATCACTGAGCGTACCCAGATATCATCAATGGCATTTTCGTCAAGCACGTTGACCCAATGCTCATCAATCAAAGTACCCGCTGGAATCAATACTTTATCAGCATCATCATTGTAAGTAACATCACGCGCAGTCACACGACCAAGTACTAAATCACCTAGTTTCTCAATGATTTCACCACCTTGAATATGGGGTTTCATGAGCAAGCCTTGCTCAGTACCACAGTCGTCACTGGTGATAACCAAATCTTGTGCCACATCAACCAAACGACGAGTCAGGTAACCTGAGTTAGCCGTTTTCAGTGCCGTATCTGCTAGACCTTTACGAGCACCGTGAGTTGAGATGAAGTACTGTAATACCGTCAAACCTTCACGGAAGTTGGCTTTAATCGGTGTTTCAATGATAGAACCATCTGGTTTAGCCATCAGACCACGCATACCAGCCAACTGACGAATCTGAGCCGCACTACCACGAGCACCAGAGTCTGACATGATAAAGATAGAGTTGAACGATTTCTGCTCGTCCTCGATACCTTGTGCGTTGGTTACTTTATCAGTTGCCAAATTGTCCATCATCGCTTTAGCGACTTTGTCATTGGTACGTGACCAGATATCAACCACTTTGTTATAACGCTCACCGGCAGTCACAAAACCTTGCTCGAACTGATCTTCGATTTCGCGAACTTCGCCTTCAGCCGCTTCAATAATTTTCTTTTTCAGTGGTGGAATGACCATATCGTCAATACCGATAGAAACACCCGATAGTGTCGCTTGAGCAAAACCAAGATACATCAATTGGTCAGCAAACATAACACTTTCTTTAACGCCTACTTTACGATAACAAGAGTTGATGAGACCTGAAATGTTTTTCTTCGTCATTTCTTGGTTACACTCTTCAAACGTCATACCTTTAGGCATGATGTTCCAGATCAACAAACGGCCAGCAACAGTATCTTTGATACTAACTTCTTTGGTTTGGTTACCTTCTTCGTCAATATGCGTCTCAGTGACACGCACTTTGATTTTAGCGTTTACATGCAAATCGTTTGACCCAATAGCACGCAATGCTTCATTGACGGTCGAGAAGATCATGCCTTCGCCTTTGGCATTGATAGACGAGCGACTAATGTAATATAGACCTAGTACAACATCCTGTGATGGCACGATGATTGGATCGCCGTTCGCAGGTGACAAGATGTTGTTAGTAGACATCATCAGCGCACGTGATTCAAGCTGGGCTTCTAGCGTCAATGGCACGTGAACAGCCATCTGATCACCATCAAAATCGGCGTTAAATGCAGTACAAACGAGCGGATGCAATTGGATTGCTTTACCTTCGATCAGTACTGGCTCAAATGCCTGTAGACCCAAACGGTGAAGTGTTGGTGCACGGTTAAGAAGCACTGGATGCTCACGAATAACCATGGCCAGCATGTCCCACACTTGTGGTTCTTCACGCTCTACCATTTTTTTAGCAGCTTTAATCGTCGTTGCCAAACCATGAGACAATAGTTTGTTATAAGTAAATGGCTTGAATAGCTCTAGTGCCATTTTCTTCGGTAGACCACACTGATGTAAACGTAGTGTTGGACCAACAACAATCACAGAACGACCAGAATAATCAACACGCTTACCAAGTAAGTTCTGACGGAAACGACCTTGTTTACCTTTGATCATATCAGCCAAAGATTTCAATGGACGTTTATTACTACCAGTAATCGCACGACCGCGACGACCGTTATCTAGCAACGCATCGACTGATTCTTGCAACATACGTTTTTCGTTACGTACGATGATATCAGGAGCACTTAGCTCAAGCAGACGCTTTAGACGATTGTTACGGTTAATAACACGGCGATACAGATCGTTTAGATCTGACGTTGCAAAACGACCACCTTCTAGTGGTACTAGCGGACGCAAATCTGGTGGTAGTACTGGCAATATGTTCATTACCATCCACTCAGGCTTGTTGTTAGAATCACGGAATGCTTCTAACAACTTAAGACGCTTAGACATCTTTTTAAGTTTAGTCTCAGAACCTGTTTGCGGAATCGCTTCGCGTAGCTCATCAATCTCTAAATCAATATCGATATCTTTCAATAAATCTTGAACAGCTTCAGCACCCATTTTGGCAGTGAACTCATCACCAAACTCTTCAAGGGCTTTGAAGTAATCTTCATCGTCAAGCAACTGGTATCTTTCTAAACTGGTTAGACCAGGCTCAGTCACGATATAGCTTTCAAAATATAGAACGCGTTCGATATCACGTAGCGTCATGTCTAACAATAGACCGATGCGGCTTGGTAATGATTTTAGGAACCAAATATGTGCAACTGGGCTAGCCAAATCGATGTGGCCCATACGATCACGACGTACTTTCGCAGTCGTAACTTCTACGCCACATTTTTCACAGATAACGCCTTGGAACTTACGGCGCTTATATTTACCACATAAACATTCGAAATCTTTTACTGGACCAAAGATTTTGGCACAAAACAGACCATCACGTTCAGGTTTAAACGTACGATAGTTAATGGTTTCAGGTTTTTTTACTTCGCCATGTGACCATGATTTAATCACGTCAGGTGAGGCTAAAGTAATTTGAATGCTATCAAACTCTTGATTACCGTTGCCGGTAGGGCTCTGCATGATATCGAGTAAATCTTTCAAGTTGCTTCTCCGTTATCTTTATAATCATCTGACAGCGTATTATTGACGCAAATAAGATGAATGAAGGCAATGAATAGGGTTGAGACAAATCACTAAAAGCAGCAGCAATGAGCGTACTGCTTTCAGCTAACAACTAAGTTAAACAACAGGGTTAGTTGCTTTGTTTTAACTCAATATTAATACCCAGTGATTTGATTTCTTTGGTCAGTACATTGAACGATTCAGGCATACCTGGATCCATATACTGTTCACCATCAACGATGTTTTTGTACATACGCGTACGGCCTTCAACGTCATCCGACTTCACAGTCAGCATCTCTTGCAACGTATATGTTGCGCCGTAAGCTTCTAGTGCCCACACTTCCATTTCACCGAAACGCTGACCACCAAATTGAGCTTTACCACCCAATGGCTGCTGCGTCACTAGTGAATAAGAACCAGTAGAACGCGCATGCATCTTGTCGTCAACCAAATGGTTAAGTTTAAGCATATACATGTAGCCTACCGTCACCTTACGGTCAAATTTCTGACCTGTGCGACCATCATATAAGGTCTGTTGACCATCACGGTCCATACCCGCAAGCTCTAGCAAATCTTTTACTTGGCTTTCTCTTGCACCATCAAATACTGCGGTACCCATTGGTACGCCACCACGCAAGTTGGCTGATAATGCCATGATGTCATCATCACTCAAGCTGTCAAGGTCAACTTGCTCACCACCAACCTTGTTATAGATTTGGTCTAAGAACTCACGTAGTTCTTTGATCGCTGCTTGAGACTTAAGCATGCCATCAATTTTTTCGCCTAGACCTTTCGCTGCCATACCCAAATGCGTTTCTAGAACCTGACCGATGTTCATACGTGATGGTACACCTAGCGGGTTCAGTACGATGTCAACGGTATTGCCATGCTCATCATACGGCATATCTTCAACTGGCATGATGCGTGAGACAACACCTTTGTTACCGTGACGACCAGCCATCTTATCACCAGGTTGAATACGACGCTTAACCGCTAGATATACTTTAACGATTTTTTGTACGCCATGTTGCAAGTCATCACCTGCTGTCAATTTGCGTTTTTTCTCAGCAAATTTCACATCGATGTCTTTTTGCTTATCAACTAAGTAATCAGCGATTTGCGTCAAACGCTCAGATATTTCTTCTTCTACTGGCTGGATATCAAGCAATGTCTCAAGGCTCATATCTTTCATATCAGCAAATGCCATCACCGTACCAGCTTTTAGACCAGCACCGCCGCTGACTTTTTGACCATCTAATAGATGACCAATACGACCACGAGCTGCTTCTTCAAAGATACGTAGCTCTTCTTTCAAATCTTTGCGATAGCTGTCAAGCTGTGACTTTTCGATCGCTCTTGCACGTGCATCTTTTTCAACACCATCACGGGTGAATACTTGTACGTCAATAACCGTACCTTTGCTTGATGTTGGAACACGTAAAGACGTGTCTTTAACATCAGCCGCTTTTTCACCAAAGATAGCCCGGAGCAATTTCTCTTCTGGCGTTAGTTGCGTCTCACCTTTTGGTGTCACTTTACCAACCAAAATATCGCCAGCGTCAACTTCCGCACCGATATAAACGATACCTGCTTCATCAAGACTTGATAGTGCTGCTTCACCAACGTTTGGAATATCAGCAGTAATCTCTTCTGTACCGAGCTTGGTATCACGTGCCACACAAGTCAATTCTTGAATATGAATCGTAGTGAAACGATCTTCTTTAACCACTTTCTCAGATAACAAGATTGAATCTTCGAAGTTGTAACCATTCCACGGCATAAATGCGATGCGGATGTTCTGACCTAGCGCTAGCTCTCCAAGATCTGTTGATGGACCATCAGCCAAGATATCACCCAAAGCAATCTCATCGCCTTGGTTAACGATGATACGTTGGTTAATACAAGTATTTTGGTTAGAACGCGTGTATTTGATCAAATTGTAGATATCGATACCCGCTTCACCAGCAGTCATTTCATCTTCGTTTACACGAACAACAATACGTGATGCATCAACATCTTCAATCACACCACCACGCTTGGCGATCACACAGACACCAGAGTCACGAGCAACGTGACGCTCCATACCAGTACCAACTAATGGTTTATCCGCACGTAGCGTAGGAACAGCCTGACGTTGCATATTCGAACCCATCAAGGCACGGTTAGCATCATCATGTTCTAGGAATGGAATCAAACCTGCTGCTACCGATACTACCTGACTTGGTGACACATCCATATGTGTCACTTTTTCTGGTGGCATACGAACAAATTCACCGTAGTTACGTACACTGACCATCTCATCGCTTAGTGCACCATCTTCGGTCAACGGTGAATCAGCCTGTGCAATGACAGTACCTACTTCTTCAATCGCTGACAGATATTCAATGATATCCGTTACTTTACCGTCAACCACACGGCGATATGGCGTTTCTAAGAAACCAAAGCTATTGGTTTTAGCAAATGTTGCCAATGAGTTGATAAGACCAATGTTTGGACCTTCAGGAGTCTCAATAGGACATACACGACCATAATGGGTATCATGTACGTCACGTACTTCAAAGCCTGCACGTTCACGAGTCAGACCACCAGGTCCTAATGCTGATACACGGCGTTTATGGGTAACTTCAGACAACGGGTTGTTCTGATCCATGAACTGTGACAACTGGCTTGAACCAAAGAATTCTTTAACCGCAGCCGCTACAGGCTTTGAGTTAATCAAATCTTGTGGTGACAAGTTATCAGACTCAGCAGAGCTCAAACGCTCTTTGACCGCACGCTCAACACGTACAAGACCAACACGGAATTGGTTTTCTGCCATCTCGCCCACTGAGCGAATACGACGGTTACCTAGATGGTCAATATCATCAACATCACCGCGACCGTTACGAATTTCGATAAGTTCTTTTAGAACATTAACGATATCATCGTTAGTCAATACACTACGTGCGCGTTGAACATCCGGATCATCAGTATTATCAAACTCTAACCCTAAACGGCGGTTGAACTTCATGCGACCAACGTTTGATAAGTCGTAACGATCTGCGTTAAAGAACATGCTCTCAAATAACTTTTCAGCAGTTTCGACCGTTGGCGGCTCGCCTGGGCGCATCACTTTATAGATTTCGATCAACGCTTCTTCACGGCTTGACGTACTATCAGCACGTAGCGTATCAGCAATATAACTACCCTGATCAATGTCATTGGTGAATAGAATGCTAAACTCTTTGATAGATTCGCTAGCTTCGAATGCACTTAATTTAACCAACAACTCGTGATCAATTAACGTATTAGCTTTAGCAATAACTTCATCGTTGACGACAACATCTTCCGCTAAGATACGCTCATATAGATATTCATCAGGTACAGCAATTTTCGTCATACCAGCTTCTTCTAGCTGACGGATACGACGTGCATTGATACGCTTACCCTGCTCTACGATAACATCCCCTTCAGGTGATACGATATCGAACTGAGCCATCTCACCACGTAGACGATCAGCAACCAAATCAATCTCAAACGTCTCTTCACCTCTGTAAACCGCAACTTTATCAAAGAATAAATCTAAGATCTCAGAAGTTGTTAAGCCAAGTGCACGTAGAATGATTGACGCAAGAAGTTTACGACGGCGGTCAATACGAGCAAATACTAAATCTTTAGCATCAAACTCAAAATCTAACCATGAGCCACGGTAAGGAATAATACGGGCGTTATAAAGTACTTTACCACTTGAATGTGACTTACCTTTATCATGATCAAAGAATACACCAGGTGAACGATGTAGCTGAGATACGATAACACGCTCAGTACCATTGATAATAAAAGTACCGTTAGCCGTCATCAGTGGCATCTCACCCATGTAGACGCTTTGCTCACGGATGTCTTTGATAGCAGCTTTGCTATCTTTATCCTTGCTATCTTTGTCTTTGATGATCAAACGGATTTTGACACGCATAGGCGCAGCAAATGTTGAACCACGTAAGATACATTCACGCTCATCAAATTCAGGTGTGCCCAAATGATACTCAACGAATTGTAGTTCAGCGTTGCCAGAATGACTCTCAATTGGGAAAATAGAGGAATACGCAGCTTGCAAACCAGTATTCTCACGAGCTTTTGGCTTTCTATGCTCTTGCAAAAATTGCTCGTAAGAATCTACTTGAATAGACAGTAAATAGGGAACGTCCATTACAGTGGGCAATTCAGCAAAACTTTTGCGAATACGCTTTTTTTCAGTATAAGAATATGCCATCGAGAGTCCTTACAGTAAACGTGGAAACAAATTAAATCGTGGCCAGCATGCATAAATACGATACAAACTTGGCGACGTAAACGATAATATAAAACGGGTCTTCGTGCTTAACTCATGTCTTTCTATCAATTACTACTTTACTAATCAGTGCTTATTTAGCACACTTCATTCAATCTTGTAACTGGTATCTCAGTTAGGCTATATGCCTACTCAGATTAATAATTTCAATATCACCTACTTTACGATACGTTGGTATTATAACTTAGCTAAAAATACACGTATAAAAAGTGACTTTTACTGTAGTTTTAAAAACTACTTATCATCAAAACCAATATCGTCGCCGATATCTACCGTCTATGAGCCTACCTACTGACAGTAAAACCATGCTAAGTGGATAACCTAGAATCGATAGCTTTTCAGAATTAATAATAACTGGGGTAACTATAACTTTTAGAATCAGTACAAACTATAGTGTTAAGTTAATAGGAAAGCATGCAGACACAAAAAAATGCCAAACATCTACGGACGTTTAGCTCATATTAACTGATTTCAAAAACTGGCATGTGTGCTTGCATGTATATCGTCTGTCCTTTTGATGGGTATCCACCGTGTTGTTGCATACGTATGTTGGCAGACACAAAAGGTCAAGCTACGAATTATAGTAAAAAAAAGCTGGCAATGCAAGGCATTACCAGCTTTTTTTTCGTACAGTAGTTAAACTTATTTTAGTTCAACGCTTGCACCAGCTTCTTCAAGTTTCTTTTTCAACTCTTCAGCTTCAGCTTTAGATGCGCCTTCTTTGACTGGAGCTGGAGCGCTCTCAACCAAATCTTTCGCTTCTTTTAGGCCAAGACCAGTAGCTTCACGTACGGCTTTAATTACCGCAACTTTCTTCTCGCCAAAGCTGGCAAGAACTACGTCAAACTCATCTTTTTCTTCAGCAGCAGCAGCAGGACCAGCAGCAGCAGGTGCAGCAGCAGCAACAGCAGCTGTTACGCCGAATTTTTCTTCCATGTCGCTGATTAGCTCAACGATATCCATTACTGACATTTCAGCGATTGCGTTTAACACATCATCTTTAGATAGTGCCATGAGAACTCTCCGTTATCTGATAAAAATTAATTGATTTTAATATCGCTTTGATTGCTTGTCGACATTTCAAATAGGTGTGACAATAAAGTGCAATCAAAATTAGCGATGTCAAAGTTACGTTAAAACAAGCAATTAAGCAGCTTCTTTTGCGTCTTTGATTGCCGCTACAGTGCGAACGAACTTGCCAGGAACAGCGTTCATAGTCTGGACAAGCTTGGTCACTGGTGCATTCATAGTAGCCATCAAGATAGAGATTGCTTCGTCACGAGTTGGTAGCTTCGATACGCGCTCTAGCTCTTCTGGACCATAAACTTCACCACCGACTGATACTATTTTGGTCTCTAAAGCTTTGTTATCTTTGCTAAAGTCGAATATGACTCGAGCGGCAGATCCCAAATCTTCCATAGAGAAAGCCAAAAGTAGAGGACCAGTCATACGGTCTGACATGCTTTCAAAATTAGTGCCTTCAAAAGCGCGTTTTGCTAGTGTATTTTTTACCACTTTCAAAACAACACCTTTATCACGGGCTTGTTGGCGCAGCTGAGTAAGCTGTGCAACACCAATTCCATGATACTCGGCAGCTACTGCTGAATAAGCATTAGCAGCAACTTCAGACACTTCAGCCACAACTTGTTGTTTTTGCTCTAGCGTTAATGCCATAAGTTGACTCCTTTAATCTTATCAATCGACTTATCGTAGAAGTGCTAAAACATTGAAGTTTTTATGCGCTTAAACTCTAAGCTAAGACTGACTTGATACGACACATTACCAGCAGATCCTAAAAAACGTATCTACTGGTAACGACTGATTACGGCACCGTTATCAGAATGACGTTGAGTAATAGTTTGATGACTGCCTAAACAATCGTATAACCCTATTCGCTCGTGTCTTAAACTGTGTGGGCCACCGTCTGCGTAGGACAACTAAGATTTTCATCTGTCGTCGATTAACAAAAGCGACTTAATATAGTATTTAACTGTCAGAAACAGCTATTTACAATTTTAAACTGCTCTCTACCTACGGTCTTAGACAGCGTAGCAAATACTACGCTGACCTAATTCTTTAAAATTATTTTGTGCTCATCATTCAAAATAGATGAAGATGAGATACTTAATTATTTAGCAGTGCGATAAGGAACAGCATCAATAGTGATACCAGGACCCATAGTGCTAGACAAGGTAATTTTCTTAATGAAAGTACCTTTAGAAGTAGCAGGTTTTGCACGTTTTAGATCTGTGATTAATGCTTCAGCGTTTTGGATAACTTGCTCAGCAGTGAAACCAACTTGACCAATAGTAGTATGAATAATACCTGCTTTGTCTACACGATACTGTGCTTGACCAGCTTTAGCATTTGTCACAGCTTCAGCAACGTTTGGCGTTACTGTACCAACTTTTGGGTTAGGCATCAGACCACGTGGGCCTAAGATAGTACCTAATTGACCAACAACACGCATTGCATCAGGAGCAGCAATAACAACATCAAAATCCATGTTGCCCGCTTTGATTTCTGCTGCTAGGTCTTCAAAACCAACGATGTCAGCACCAGCTTCTTTGGCGGCTTCAGCAGCAGCGCCTTGAGCAAATACAGCAACGCGTTTGGTTTTACCAGTACCAGCAGGTAGGTTGGTAGCGCCACGAACGACTTGATCAGATTTACGTGGGTCAACGCCCAAGTTAATAGCAATATCAATAGACTCTTTGAATTTTAGCGCTGGCAAATCATTTAAGATTTGAACCGCTTCTTCAAGAGTGTATTGCTTTTCGTTATCAACACGGCTTTGAATTTCTTTTTGACGTTTAGTTATCTTAGACATTATACACCCTCCACGGTAATACCCATTGAACGTGCAGTGCCAGCAATGGTACGGACAGCAGCATCAAGATCAGCAGCAGTTAAATCTGCATCTTTGGTCTTAACGATCTCTTCTAATTGCGCGTGATCAACTTTACCGACTTTAGCGGTGTTTGGTGTGCCTGAACCTTTAGCAATACCGGCAGCCTTACGTAATAAGTAAGAAGCTGGTGGTGACTTCATGATGAAGGTAAAAGACTTATCGCTGTATACAGTGATCTCAGTTGGAATCGGTAGACCCGGCTCTTGACCTGAGGTTGCAGCGTTAAATTCTTTACAGAACGCCATGATGTTCACGCCTTTTTGACCCAATGCTGGACCAATCGGTGGTGAAGGATTTGCTTTTCCTGCAGGCACTTGCAGTTTGATGTAACCATCAATCTTCTTAGCCATGATACTCTCCTAAATGGGTAATAGCGCCAAATCAATGTGGTACATACATACCTATTTGACTAACAGCTCCCCGGTTGATGAACTTTTTGCTAGTTTAGTCTAGTTTTTCAACTTTACTAAACTCAAGCTCGACCTGAGTAGGTCGATTAAATACGTTTACTGTTAGGTGTAACTTAGACTTCTCATAATCCACTTTTTCAACCAACCCTTTAAAGTCAGTAAATGGACCATCAATAACCAATAACTCTTCGCCCGGCTCAAATAGCGTCTTAGGACGTGGATCTGTTTCAGTCTGATTGAGACGGTTTAAGATACGATCAGCTTCTACTTGTGTAATTGGCGCAGGCATTTCAGGCGTACCGCCGATAAAACCCATAATACGTGGACAGTCTTTTACGATGTGCCAAGTATTGTCATTCATTTCCATTTGGATTAATACATATCCTGGAAAGAACTTACGCTCGCTCTTACGCTTTTTGCCGTCTTTCATTTCGACGACTTCTTCAGTAGGAACCAATACATCACCGAATGACTCAGCAAAGTCACTACGGTTAATACGATCAGTTAATGAACGTTGTACTTGTTTTTCATATCCTGAAAACGCTTGGACAATATACCAACGCATATCACGCTCCTGACCATTATAGAATAAGTTTTTATGAGTAAATGTCTCGTTAATAATCACTAATACGTGCTATTAACCGATAAATACGCCAACAAACCAATTAAAAAAGTTATCTAATAACCAAATAAAGAAACCAGCAATAGCAATCACGACAATTACTTGCCAAGTGTATTGAAAGGTTTCGTCTTTACTTGGCCATGTTACTCGGCGCAGCTCAACGCCAGCATCTTTTAATAATATTTTAAAAGCGCGACCTTGATGCGTTAACGCTAAGCATACTAATGCAAATACAACAAGAGCAACGATAATACCAATACGCACCCAAACATCATTGGCAGGTTGCCAATAGCCAGGTAAATATTGATTAACTAACGTTGCACCGATCAAAAATGCTGCGGCTAACAACCACAGTATCACATCTTTTATTGATCCAGTTTTAGCTACTTCAACAGCAGTTGTTTGATTGCCTGCTGAGACGTGCTTACCTTTGGACAGCATTCCGCTAGCATCCGCCTTGGCATCAGATAACTTAGTCTCGAGGTTATCTTGATTATTGCTCATAAAGAACTCGCTTCGGAGATGATAGGGTACGACACAGATATGATAAGAAGATGGCAGGCGATGTAGGACTCGAACCTACAACCCTCGGTTTTGGAGACCGATGCTCTACCAATTGAGCCAATCGCCTATGGGTGTAAAGGACAGCATTATACAATATTCAGCATAGAATGCAAGCCCTTGTCGGTAAAATTATTATTCTTACCGAACTTTTTTCTTATTTAAACGCTGATATTAGCGACTAATAAGAAGCTGCGTTAATATATCAAGCTATGCAGCAGATTACAATAGTATATGAAAAAATACATTAGCTCTGTGAAGAATAGATTTGAATTAATATCATATGACAACTATAGATAGCTAATAGCATTACTGACTTTCTAGATTACTTATAAAAAAACCACCCTCTAAGAGGGTGGCTTTTTACTAACGGC
>NZ_JBQSXG010000068.1:0-17516 GCF_052378005.1 Psychrobacter sp. AOP31-B2-9 | reverse complement strand
TTCAAAGCTACTGTCGCGGTCTCTGGGGGTGGAGATCTCAAGCTCGCCTGTGTCGCTACGGACTCTCTTTTTAGTGTACCCATTGTGCTTATTAGGCCTGTCTGCCTTTTCATGCTTGGGGTAGCCGAGATGCTCTTCCATTTCTGCTTCTAGGGCAGTGTCGATGAAGGACTGCATGAGCTGCTTTTGAAAGTCTTTGATGTCATCGAAGCTTTTCATGCTGCTGGCCATTTGCTCGGCCAGTTTTTTAAGGTCAGATTGGTTAGTCATTGCTTATTCTCCTGTTAGTGGATTATAAGCAGTTACACAGAGTTTGGGAAACTCCCTTCTATTGTTACAAAGCAGCTTCTAAATGACGCTTCAAACAACCATTAGCCTTGAGGCTTAATCAAATACTTCTCACCAGTCGCTTGTTTGCCATAGGCGGCGATTGATTTTAATTGCAGTGCTTCTTCTAGCGTGACTTCATGAGTATAGCTGCTCGCAAAGGTGGTGGTGATTTCTTCTGCCACACGCTTACGCATTGCTTTCACCGTTTCACTGCCCAGCTTGCCAAGTGCATTAAATAATAAGAATCCATTAACGCCCCACGCAAAACCAAAGTTACGGTTTAGGGTGATCGGGCCGCGGTCTAAGGCACCATAAATATAGGCTTGTTTAAAGGTGTCTGACCCATAGACGCTGTATTCTTCTACATCGTGAGTAATTGCGGCTTCCATATAGTTTAGAATATCGCTGGACAGCTTGCCGCCGCCAATAGGGTCGAATGAAATAGTCGCGCCTGTTTCGATGAGCGCTGTGGTTCTCCGTTATCGATGCCGAATGGCCGGCTTTTTATCGGGCATTTTTACAATGGCTAGCGCCAGATAACTTTGATGAGGTCGGCAAGCAGCGAGCCCGACTGAGCGAGTTAATTCAAAAAGCTCTTCGACAACAGCTGTGAAGAGCGGCATCCATATACAGCCAAGACCACCTAACAAATGACTGCAGTGCGAATGCTGCAAATTGAGCTTTTATTTCACGTCATAATTTCTGGTTTTTCAGCATAAACTGACAATCACTCAGAATATAGACCTCTCTTCTAAAACTATTATTCGGTTTTTTTAGAGGATTGATAACGCTGGTAGTGTCTTTGGATCTCTATATACTCAGCAATACGCTTCGCATCATGCCACACACCCCAAATAAAGCTAGAGCCTTTGCCCGACAAGTACGGCAACCCGACAAAATAAATACCCGGCTCGCTAGTGACACCTTTGTTGTGTATCGGTGCGCCATTGTCTGCAAAAATATCAAAATCGAGCCAGTGGTAATCATAGCCAAAGCCAGATGCCCAGATAATACTGGTGATATTATCTTTGTCAAAATCGAGCGCGTCGATGGGCATGGTCATACACTCAGGCATATCCATAAACACCTTGGCCTCAGGCTCCTCAGGCAAATCTAGACCATTATTTTCAATGTATCTGTCCATTTCTTCAAGATTGTCCAAGTAGCTTTGTTCGGCACTGACGATGTTATCAACCAAATCATCGTTAAACGATACGGTATGGTCGTTAAATGCCTTGGTCATGCCAACTAGAGTGATACCCTCATGACCCATCTTTCTAAAATCAACGCTTTGTCCGCCATTCATACCGCTCACTGCAAAACCCTTAATCGGTCGTTGCGGCGGCGTGGTCTCATGCCATGTGCCCAAAACACCCAGCCACCACACGTTGTCTCTGTCTCTATATTTGCGCGGCGGACGCTCATGCGGGCCAACGGATAAGTATACCTTTCTACCTGCACTATTTAGCTCTGAGGCAATTTGCACTCCTGATGAGCCAGCACCGACGATCAGTACCGCGCCCTCAGGCAGCTGCTCGGGATTTTTATAGTGATCCGAGTGTATTTGATACAGGCTGGTGTCTTGTGGGGCAATTTTAGGAATAAGTGGGTTTTGAAACGGTCCTGTGGCGACTACGATATTATTGGCAAAAAGCGTGCCTTGACTGGTGGTGACGCTAAAGCCTTTTTTGTTCTTATTTTTGACGATGTTTTGTACTTCTACGCCCGTCTCAATCGGTGCGTCAATCATCTTGGCATAGTTTTCAAAATACTCAGCGACTTCGCCGTGCGGCACAAAACTGTCTGGATCATGAGGGAAGTCCATATTTGGAAATTTATCATGCCAGCAAGGACCGTTGGCGACCAATGAATCCCATCGACGCGTGCGCCACGCCTCGGCAACTCTATTTTTTTCTAAGACGACATGCTCAATACCGAGATGGCCCAAATGCTCACTCATCGCAATACCTGCCTGACCTGAACCCACAACCAGTGTGTCTACACTTTTATTATCGATTGACATATGACCATTCTCTCTGCATAAAAATTAATATTTTGAATCATTACTTTTTGAAGATATGACTCTCTATAAAGGTCACATCCACCCAGATCATATTAATTTTTCTGTATTTAAAATGACAATCGTATGTCCTGAATAGCTACCTCAAAAAAACCGAATCACTCTGATATGGCTTAGCCTAACCACTGGAAAGGAAATCTTAATTTGCCTTGAATTTGATTTGCGACATACTGTTTGTAAGGCGATAGCACATCCTTTAACCATTACATACTGTCCATCTTCTTGAAGAATTGAGACTGATAAGAGATCAACCATGACATCTATGAAACATACCCGTATTCGAACCTTTAATACCCAAGAAACTTACCCTGAGCAAAATATCGATAACGACTTGTGCCAAGCAGTCGTCGCAAAAGGCAGTACTGTGTTTTTACGCGGGCAAATAGGCCAAGACTTAGACACCAGTAAAAGCGTATGTGTGGGTGATGTCAAAGGCCAAACCGAGCAAGCCATGCATAACATCAGCATGCTACTCAAAGAGGCAGGTGGCGAGCTGACTGACATCTGCAAAATCACCATTTATATCATCGACCCTAGATACCGTGAGGACGTTTATCGGGTGGTTGGGCGCTGGCTAAAAGGTGTGCATCCTGTATCGACAGGCATTGTAGTCTCTGCGCTGGCACGTCCTGAATGGCTGGTTGAGATCGACGCGACCGCTGTAATTTAAAACCATAATTATACTAAGGATATATAATGACATTTTCTATTATTGCGCGATGTGAAAGAACAGGGCAGCTCGGTGCAGCGATCAGCTCCTCATCACCTGCCGTGGCCTCCCGCTGTATTCGTGCCAAAGCAGGCGTTGGCGTAGTCGCCAGTCAAAACATCACTGACCCTAACTTATCGCAAATACTGATTGAAATGATGCAATACAACCTAGCCCCGATTGATGCCGGTCATGAGCTGGTCAAAAGCACTGAGTTTATTCAGTATCGGCAACTGATGGCACTTAGCGCGACCGATGTACCTTTTGTGTTTAGCGGTGAGCATACCTTAGGGACGTTCGCTACTGCGCAAGGTAAGCGTGCTGCCTGTGCTGGTAATATGCTATCTAGCACGGCTGTTCCTGAAAAGATGCTCATGACTTTTGAGCAAAGCGAAGGATCTCTTGCCAGCAGATTGCTTGAGAGCTTAGTATCAGGTTATCACGCGGGCGGTGAAGAAGGGGACGTGCACTCTGCAGGCTTGCTGGTGGTAGACAAGGCCACGTGGCCGATTGTCGATTTACGAGTAGATTGGTCAGATACGCCCATAGAAGACTTGCAGCAATTGTGGGATATCTATGAGCCGCAATTAGACGATTATATCGTCCGCGCACTAAACCCCACTATTTCACCAAGTTACGGCGTGCCTGGAGACTTATAAACCGCTATTTAATAAAAGGATCTATCGTGTTAAGTCGAATTACGTTACGCCAGATGGAATATTTCGTCACCACAGCAGATAGTGGCAGCATCATTATCGCGTCTGAAAAAATCCATATTTCATCGCCATCGATATCGGCCGCGATTGCGCATATGGAAGAAGAGCTTCATGTTCAACTATTCATTCGCCAACATGCTAAAGGTTTATTGTTGACCGAGATCGGCGAACAGGTCAAAGACGCCTGTAAAGTGATTTTGGCACAATCCTCTGATCTGTATTCAATGTCGGCTGACTTCACAGGCATTATGCGCGGCAAAATCAAAGTTGGCTGTTTTTCAGCCTTTGCGCCTTTTGTTTACGCTGAAATCATACATGGATTTGCAAATTTGTATAAGCAGGTAGATGTAGAAGCGGTGATTGACGATCATCACAATTTAACGCAAGAGCTCACAAAAAACACTTTAGATCTGGCTTTACTGTACGACTTACATATCGATGAGAACGTCATCAATTTTACACCGCTGGCTGACTTACCGCCGTACGTTTTATTGTCTGAGACGCACCCGCTGGCCAAGCACAAGGCGGTGACGTTAGAAGAGTTGGCCGAATATCCAATGATCCTGCTCGATATGCCCTACAGTAATGACTACTTCCTATCTTTGTTTCGCAAAAACAACCTCAAGCCCAACATTATCGACACCTGTAAATATGTTGATGTGATTCGCTCGATGGTGGGTAACAACATTGGCTACACCATCTTAAATGTTCGCCCAAAGAGCAACTTATCTAACGATGGTAAAAAGTTGGTCATGGTTAGAATATCTGGTGATATGAGGCCCATGAAAATCGGCATCGCCACGCCCAAAAACGCCACTCTGACCAATGTCCAACAGGCATTTTCAAGTCGCTGCCAAGCTTTTATTTCCAACCAATACATACCTGGCATGAGTGTCTCATATTTCTCCGAAGCACATATCAAAAACCAAAAAGAATAAGGAAGGCAAATGCAACATCACTCAGAATGCCTAGCCGTATTAGAACAACTCATTGCTTTTGATACCACCTCTTATAAGAGTAATTTACCACTGATTGACTACGTCAAACACTATTTAGATCATAAGAATATCGACATCACTATCGATTATAACGACGCGCAGAACAAAGCCAATCTATTCATTAGCACAGGCCCTAAAGACAGCGCTGGCGTGTTGTTGTCAGGCCATACCGATGTGGTACCTGTTGATGGTCAAGACTGGGACACTAACCCTTTTGAGGCCGTCATAAAAAATAACAATGTTTATGGTCGTGGCAGCGCCGATATGAAAGGGTTTATTGCCTGCGCGCTAGTCATAATGAAAAGGGCCGCGGACATGCCCTTAACTTATCCGCTGCATCTGTGCCTATCCTATGACGAAGAGATCGGCTGCGTGGGTGTCAGGCACATCCTAACGCAACTGAGCAGCTTAATTATCCCGCCTAGAGTGGTGATTATAGGGGAGCCGACCTTGATGGATGTGGCTACCAGTCATAAAGGCAAAGCCGTGTTTCAAGTGCAGTTTTATGGCACAGAAGGACACTCCGCTCTTGCGCCAAATTATACCAATGCCATTCACGCGGCCAGTGCCTTTGTACAAAGCTTGATTGACAGTCAGCAAGTGGTTGCCAAAGAAGGACATCTGGATACGGGGTATGACATTCCTTACTCCACCATTCATGTAGGCAAGATTCACGGCGGTACCGCGTTAAATGTCGTACCCAATCTGTGTCAATTAGATTATGAAATTCGCAATGTCGCAGAAGACAGTATTGCCGCGATTCAAACACAGATCTTAAAGGATTTTGCGGCAAAAGATGCCAGCTATCGTTATGAGCTGCAAGACATCAATCAGTATCCTGGGCTAATGACCAACCAAACGCAGCCAGAATTAAAAAGTATCCAAGCGTTATTGCCACAGTCCAACATCACCAAACTCTCTTTTGGTACAGAGGCAGGCTTGTTCCAACAATGTTTTGACTCTCCCATTTTGGTCTGTGGCCCAGGCTCTATCGAGGTTGCTCACAAACCCAATGAATACATTGCTATTAGTCAATTAAACGCTTGCAGTCACTTTTTAGACAAGCTTGTTGCGACGTTGTTATAGCTTCACTCCTTAACGAATTTTAGAGGACAGATCATGCAATTTGATTGGGCATATACTTTTAGCTTGCTAAAAGACACAAACTTCTGGCAAGCCACCTTAACTGTGATTGAACTTAGTGTATTGGTATGGATTTTGGGTATCGTCCTAGGTTTTGTGATGGCACTGGGCAAAAAATCTAAAATCAAACCTGTTTCGTTATTAAGCCGCGCTTATATCTGGTTATTCCGCAGTATTCCTTTGTTGGTACTTTTGATCTTCATTTACAGTATGCCGCAGGTGTTTCCACAAACCAGCGTGATCTTATCTTCGTCGTTCATGTCTGGCCTGATTGCATTGACCTTATGTGAGACCGCCTATATTGCTGAGATTCATCGCGGTGGTCTCAACTCAGTTCATCAAGCTCAGATAGAGGCGGGCAAGGCCTTGGGTATCAAGCCGATGGGTATTCAACGACTGATTGTAGTGCCGCAAGCGTTAAGAATCGCCTTACCTACATTGAGCAACGAGTTTGTCGTTATCGTCAAACTCACCTCACTGGTATCGGTTATTTCTTTGACTGAGATTCTATTGGTTGGACAGCGTTTGTATGCACAGAACTTCTTGGTGCTTGAAACCATGTTGGCGGTCGCGTTTTACTACATCTTGATTGTCACTGTTTTTGGCTTCTTGATTCAACGCTTTGAAAAGTTTATCGATATTACGCAAAAGAAGCCCGGTATTTTGAAAGAAGGTGAGTTGGTTGGTAATATCAGTAGCAATAAATCATTGAATAATTACAAAGAAATAAACCAAGAACGCAAAGGTGATTATGCACTGGAAGCCATTAATATTCACAAATCCTATGGCGAGCACCATGTACTAAAGGGTATTGACCTTAACGTGAAATGGGGCGAGGTGGTGTCTATTATTGGCCCATCAGGCTCAGGGAAAACTACTTTTATTCGTACGTTAAATAGCTTGGAGACACTTAATAAAGGCACGGTTAATTTGATGGGTAATCCTTTTCTAAAAGATACTGTTCTGACCGATAAATCTAAGCCCTTTAAAGAGCAAATTATAAATATCGGTATGGTGTTTCAGAATTTTAATTTATTCCCGCATAAGACTGTTTTAGAAAATATCATGCTGGCACCTCAGTACCATAAGGTATATGACAAAGGCATCAATCAGCTGACCGCAATTGCGATGCTCGACAAAGTCGGTATGAAGGCCCATGCAAAAAAATACCCGCATCAGCTCTCAGGCGGACAACAGCAGCGGGTAGCGATTGCCCGTGCGCTCGCGATGGAACCTTCTATTATCTTATTTGATGAACCAACGTCTGCCTTAGATCCTGAGCTGGTCAGTGAAGTATTAAAAGTAATGGAACAGCTTGCCAAAGAAGGCTTGACCATGATTATTGTCACCCACGAAATGAGCTTTGCTTTTGATATTTCCGACCGTGTCATCTTTATGGAAGGTGGTCATATTGTTGAGCAAGGATCACCTGAGGTACTGAGAAACAGTACCAACGAGCGCTTTAATCAGTTTGTACAAAATATTAATTAAAAGTAATGGCTCGTTTTCATAGATCAGTTTTTATATCAATCAGAGTCGCCAAAAAAGCCCTTATATGATCGTATATAAGGGCTTTTTCTTTAGTATTGCATTTTTTATATCAGACAAGTATGGATAGGCTGGACAAACAAAGTTTTTACTAAAAAAATTATTCAATAAAATCAGGTTCTTGTATCAGCAGTAACCTTTTAATCTCTTCTAAATGTGCTTCGCTAAAGTCCTCTATAGACTCCCAATCTTGAGCCGTCTTTTCTGCGACGTCATCAGGGATGAGGCGCAATGGCTGATTGGTCGCATAGGCGGTTGTGAGCACTTGGCAGGCGCGCTCAATGGTATACATGTCATCAAATGCCACACCGATGCTGTGCGAGCCGATAAGTACCCCGTGATTGCCCATCATCAGACGACTATGCTCGCCTAATAAGCTGGCGAGTCGTTTGCCTTCCGCATTGCTATCAGCCATACCTTGATAACAATCATCGTAGCTCACACGATTAAAATAGCGCGCCGTGTTTTGATCAATCGGTTTAATGGTCGGATCTTTTAGCGTTGAGATGGTAGTCGTATAAATCGGATGCAAATGCAGCACGCATTTGATATCTGGTCTTAATAGATGGATTTGACTGTGTATAGCCCACGCGGTTGGGTCAATTTTTGCCAATAACTCATTATCAGGATTATTGGTATCTAACAAGATTAAATCACTCGCTTTAATGGTCGAAAAGTGTTGCCATTTTGGATTGATCAGAAATTGACTACCATCTTCAGATACCGACGCACTGAAATGGTTGGCGACTGCCTCATGCATGTTCAGACGTGCAAACCAACGAAAACAAGCGGCAAGGTCAATGCGTGCCTGTTCTTCGCTTTTAAGATTGTTGTTTTTAAAGTCATTCATAAATCACCTCTGTATGTAAAATTATTACTATACAGAGTGCATTGAAAACAAAGCGATTTTTTTAAATAGGATTTGCAGTAGTAGTGGGTAGGTTTTTCAAAATTGCTTTTAATAGGTCGTCTTTAGTATAACTGAGTTAAGCGATAAAGATGTTACCAACACATTTAATACGGTTGTTTAAATTCATTAACCCACTAGGAATGACTACGATGAAGCCATTAAAAATGATATTACTTTCTGCCGCTGCAGGCTTAGTATTAAATGCCTGTTCGAGTGAAGCACCTACCAGTAGTCAAGAAAGCAGCGCCACTGCTACTGAGAGCGCAGGTGCTGATAAACGAGTACTAACCATAGGCTCTGATATGACCTTTCCGCCTTATGAGTATTTGGATGAGCAGGGCAATCCGGGCGGGGTAGATGTGGAGATTATGGCCAAAGTAGCGGAGCTTAATGGTGATATCACACCCAAATGGGAAGATGCCAGATTTGCAAACCTCGTTCCTGGGCTAAAAGGGGACAAGTTTGATGTGCTGTATTCAGGAATGTACATCACTAAAGATCGCTTAGCGCAGATTGATATGATTCCTTATTACAAGACCGACATCTCATTGCTGGTGCGTGGTGACTCAGACCTTGCACCTCAAGGGGCAGATGACTTATGTGGTCAAAAGGTTGGTGCGATGAAAGGCACAGAATTTGTCAATCAATTAGGAAAAATATCCGCCAAATGCGTGGAACAAAACCAAGGCGCTATCGAAATTCGTGAATACGAAACCTCACCGCAAACCTCTCAAGCATTGCTCTCTAGAGCTGTAGATATTCAATATGATGATGCTGCCGTCATGAAAGCCGCGGAAATGAAACTTGGCGATCGCGTGAAAATTACTTCAACACAAGAGCTATATCCTATTGTCGGCGGGATTGGTGTGAAAAAAGGTGATACTGAAACTTATCAAATCATCTCGGACGGTATAGAAAAAATGAAACAGTCTGGTGATCTAGAAAAAATACTGAGCGTCTACGGTCTAACCGTTCCAAGCCAAGCAGATATCGATCAAATAATGAATTAATCGGATAAGCAGCATAAGTAAAAAAGGAAGGAGTATTAAATGTTAACCAATGAACAAATTAAGCAGTATCACGATAGAGGTTATTTAGTAGTAGAAAACGCTATTGACTCTACTGATCTCACAGACCTTCTTAATCAAATAAATTTTTGGATAGATGAGAGTAAGGTACATGCCGAAGCTTGGGGTTCAACATTAGATGGTAGAGCAAGGTTTGATATCGATCCAAAAGATCACAGTGCTAAAAACCCCTCTCTACGCCGTGTTACATCACCGACAGAAATATCTGAGTCCTTTGCAGATATAGCACTTAAATCCAATATGTCAGAAATGGCAAGCGACTTGATAGGCGGTAATGGCACATGCTTTCACCATAGTAAAATCAATGCCAAGTTGCCCAATACGTCGACTACCGTCAAATGGCATCAAGACTTTCCATTTACGCCGCACACCAACGATGACATGCTGACGGCACTACTAATGATCGGTGAGGTTACGATGGAAAACGGACCACTACTGGTGGTGCCCAGTAGTCATAAAGAAGATCTGTTTTCCCATTGGGAAAATGGGAAGTTTGTGGGTAAAGTGAGTGATGACATAGAAGCGAAAAAATGCCAACAGTTTGTACCCTGTATCGGTAAGCCAGGTTCTATATGCTTTATGCATAGTAGGTTGCTGCATTCATCAGGGCCGAACAAAAGCGACTTGCCCAGATACTTATTCATCTCCGTATACAAGGCAGAAGATGCACATGCGCTATCACCAAACCCGCTACCAAGTAAGCATGAAGGCGCTTTGGTAAAAGGCGTGATAAGTGGTAATGTTAGATTGACTCCCAACCTTGTACAGCTGCCAGAAATACCTAAGGGTGCATCGTTTTTCACTCAGCAAGAAATGGCAACGATGGGTTAGTCTGATTTTAGATTTTAAATCTGGCATATTGTCTAATAAGATTATTTTAGTATCAAAGGTTAACGAAATGAAAACAATATTAACATCCCC
Source organism: Psychrobacter sp. AOP31-B2-9 (assembly GCF_052378005.1). NCBI lineage: Bacteria > Pseudomonadati > Pseudomonadota > Gammaproteobacteria > Moraxellales > Moraxellaceae > Psychrobacter > Psychrobacter sp. AOP31-B2-9. The sequence continues at coordinate 7,073 of NZ_JBQSXG010000068.1, read as the reverse complement.
TATTGAAGAGAAATGCGCTTGGTTCGGCAATGATATTATCAATAATAATGATTGGATAATTAGACTTGATGATTATTTATTGTCAGTTTTGGATGCGGCACATCAGCATATCACTAATCTAGGGAAAAAAGCTCCTCACTTTAATAAAGATGATATACATATTAAAGATGAAAAGTTTTTAAATTTTATCGATAAAATATCGGATCAACTTGAGAATGGCTATGGTTTTATTGTAATAAAAGGCTTAGATGTCAAACGATTTAATGAAGAGGAGCTTATAGATATTTATTATATCTTGGGCTTGTATTTAGGTATGCCTGTAACCCAGAATATACAACAACAACTGTTAGGCTATGTGGAAAATGCAGGGGATGTAAAAAATAAACAAACAAGAGTCTATCGAACAAATGCTAATTTACCCTACCACTCTGATATGTCGGACGTTGTAGGTCTTCTATCCATAAGAAAAGCGAAAGAAGGTGGGGAAAGTAGTTTGGTAAGTTTTGCGACAGTTTATAATACAATTTTAAAAGAATATCCAGAGTATCTAGCCTACTATTATCATCCAGCTTATTATAACCATCTTGGTGAAGATGAACCCTCATTAAGCCCCATATTTAGTTATTGGGAAGGCAAGCTAGCATGTCGGTACCTAAGACAATATATTGAGGTTGGACATGAAAGAAAAAATATTCCATTATCTAGAGTACAAAAGGACGCACTTAATATTTTCGATGAAATAAGTCATCGAAATGAGCTAAGAATTAATATGATTTTAGAGCCTGGTGATATACAACTATGCAATAACTATATTGTAATGCATTCAAGAACTTCTTTTGTAGATTATGATGAGATAGATAAAAATCGTAAGTTAGTAAGATTATGGTTGAAAATGCCTAATGCAAGGCAATTAGCGCCTGATTTTCCTGGTAGAAATGGTTTCTCATCTATCTCTTGAACTGAACCGCCCCGACTATATCGGAGACTTGATTGCTTGAGTCAGGCAGCGATGCCTGACAGGGTTAAATTATCGTAATACCGCTTTTCAAACTCAAAAGGGGACACATAGCCAATCGTACTATGAATGCGAGTTTTGTTAAACCAATCGACCCATTCAAGGGTTGCTAATTCAACATCACTCACACCTTGCCACTGCTGTTTTAAATATTCAATCACCTCTGTTTTATAAAGCCCGTTAACCGTTTCAGCTAATGCATTGTCGTATGAATCACCTATGGTACCGACAGAAGCAATCATACCGCAGTCAGCCATCTTCTCAGTGTAGCGAATGGATAAGTACTGAACGCCGCGATCACTATGATGAATCACATCTTTTGGGTTATTTCTGTCTGCAATGGCTTGATTTAACGCTGCCATCACCATATCCGTGTTCATACGATCTGATACTTTCCAACCAACGATAGCGCGAGCAAACACATCAATGATAAAAGCAGTATATACCCAACCACTCAATGTCTTTATATAGGTAAAATCAGCAACCCATAGTTGGTTAGGGCGATGGGCGTTAAAGTTACGATTAACTAAATCATCAGCACGCTTTTGATCATCACGAGACTGAGTCGTTATCTTACCCATACCTTGCCAAACACCTTGCATGCCATGCTGACGCATTAACCGCTCTATAGTGCAGCGTGCAGGATGTATACCCTCTGCTTTCAACTGTTGCCAAACTTTACGAGCACCGTATCGGCATTTGCTGTTCTTCCAGATACGTTTAATCTCATTAAGGTAGAAATCGTCATGCTGACTACGCTGTGAACGCTTTTCAGGATTTTCTTCTAGCTCTTTAGCACGATAGTATGTGGATGGAGCAATCGGTAATACTCTACAGATTGGCTTGACTCCATATTGTTGTTTATGATCTTCAATAAAATCAACCATTACTTGGGTTTGCGGTCGAGCTCCGCCTGGGCTTCAAGACCTGCAGCTTTCTTTATAATCTCATTGGCTTGTTTTAATTCTTTGTTCTCACGTTCAAGCTCTTTGATGCGCTCGGCTTGGCTTTGAGCTTGAATCTTTGCAGGAATGGTTTTATCAATGTGCTTTTTATGCCATGATCGTAGGGTCTCAGGCGTGCAACCTATCTTTGGTGCTATGGCTTTGATGGCTGACCATGTGGATGGGTAGTCGTCTTTAGCTTCAATTAGCATACGGACGGCGCGCTCTTTCATTTCAGGGGTATAGTTTCGTGTTTTCATTGTCGTATTCTCTTGGAGCGTTGAGTCTCCGACAATCTCGGGGCGGTTCAGATTGTCGAATTGGACCTTGCTACTATAGTTCAGTTAAATATCACTGGCGGCGTTGAAATAAATGGCTATGCAACCGAAGAAGAAATATCAGTTAATACGTTCTACACCTCTTAGTTTGTCGCTAAGAAGTTCTGATTTATACCATATACTTAAAATAGGGAGTGCAACATGCACCATAACAAAGAAAAGCTGATCGCATTGCTGGCGAGCAAGGGCTGGAGTAAACCGCTTATCGATGCCACTTTTGAGCTGGTAGGCGGGTTTGACGCACTTGTTGAGCACACAAACGTTGTTTGGCCTATGATATTTGCTAATAGTCTTGGCAATCAGGTTGAAATTGATGAAGATGATGGCTCTGATTTGTTAGCCGCAACCAAAATATTGAATGGGATAAAAGAGCTTAGTGATAACAACATGCCCGCTCTAAACGCTTATTTGGATACTCATTCTGACGATATCTTACTGGCGTTAATAACACAGTTTGACGATTCAGCTGCACGACTAACAACGCTTAGTGATCAAATATGGCCTGAAGAAGCCAATGAATATATCAATGCAGGTCAGCTAAAAGAGGAATATAGACGAGATGTGGTCAATATTATGGTGTACTACGCTTGTTATTGGCTAACATATATCAGCGGCGGCTTTAATACTGACCGACTGGCCTTAATTGACCTATCAGAAGTCACTTCAATAGGTTTGTTTAACGGACAAATAAACATAGAGTCCAAGCTAAAAGAGAAAAACGCAAGGTTAATCGGTACGCTAGAAGAGCTTTATGAGGTATGTAATACCTATTACATACAAATGTTTTGGAGTGGTACAGGCAAAAAAAGAGTGATTACCGGCATTTATATAAAAAAGAAAGAGCCGTTAACAGAAAATATTCCAGTGCATATAAACCTTAAAAAACTATCAAGCGTTGTAACCCGGGGTTCATGTTTCGTTGAGCTTAGTATGACATCTACTTCAAAGAGCGTTAATGATCGGGACTTACTTTGTTTGTCTGATGACACGGTGGCTAAAATCAACGTGGCGGGCAGTCATGAGCTTGAACTAATTATGAGTGAGAATGCAGTTTTAGACCTAAGCGGTAACGTGGTGAGTGGTAGTGCTCAAATTGAGGATCAAAGCCGCTTGATAGCACTCGATTTTACAGCTGATAATACTTTTAGCTGTCATCGATTAGACGAGGGTTCGCGGGTGTTCGCTAATAACGCAAATTTCCATGTTGATCGACGAATTGATGATGATCCGTCCAATTTTGCCAATAAAGCCGCCGATGAACTCTGTGATGAATACATCGGTTATCTCAGAAATCAGCGCATGGAGGAATAACTATTACACCTGCCAGCATCAAAAAACAGCCGCTATAAGTGGCTGTTTTTCGTTTAGGGCGTTACCTACAACTAAACCGAGCTAATAACGCTCCTAGAGCTGATCAACACGCTTAGCAAATCGTTTAGGCTATCAAGTTGTACTGTCTCAAAATCGTTTTTCGTTAATTCATAGCGTTAATTTGGATTTAAAGACTTCTAAATACTTTAATAAAATCTTTAGCTACATCCCAACCTTGAACATAAACACCTATTTCATGGTAAATCTCTACAAGGTTATTAGGGGCACTTGCAGACAGCCAATTTAAGCTAGTAATCAGCAAGTCATTATTATCCCAAGCTAATACCTTGGCATGACTATTGGAATGATGCGCACCCAATTGAGATAGAGAGTCGGCAGACTTCAGATCATCATGCATCTCAACAATTTCTGAATGATCGATATAACTTGATTTCTTAGAGTAATAATAATATTTTTTAGCTTCCGACTTTTTTAAAGCATCAAATATAGGCCTTATAGGTGAGGTGTTTATAAAGTCACTTATAATATATATCTTGTTTTTTGCTTGAGCGGCTAAGTCAATATAGTCACTGCACTACAAAAGAGTTATGATTTGGATGAATATCATAAAACAATTTAGATAAGTCATTTTCCATCCAGCCTTGGCGTAAAAACTTCACTTGAGCCCATTTTTTCTCGATGGGATTTAAGTCAGGACTATAAGGTGGTAAGAATAGAAGCCTGTGACCATGTCTGTTAAGCAACTTTTGAACGCGCTTATGAAAGGTCGCATTATCCATAACGATCACACATTTTTTCTTAAGCTTTGGTATCAGCGTGAACTTGCACCAGTGATAGAAAACCTCTTTATTGATGTTGGTCTTTAAGCAATCGAGTGCAAACAGCATTTTGCCATATAGCGCACCAATCACGTTGGTTCGCTCCTTGGCTTGCCAGTTATAACTGCCAATGCAGGGGCTACCAATGGGTGCATAACCACAAGGACGCATCGTTTCACTTTCAAAGCCACTCTCGTCCATATAGACAATAGCAAAGCCTTGAGCAATGTAGTGGTTAAGTTTTTTTAGGTAGTGAGCCCTCTTTAGTGGACAAGCTTTGGGATGCTCAAGTGTCTTTTTTTTTTGCTAACACCAATACGCTTTAAGGCTTTGCTGATGCCTGTTGGGCTACAATTAAAACGCTGTGCTCGCTCATAGTGATAATCGTCAGGGTGGTCTTTGACATCTTGAGCTAAGGCTTCATCCTCTATTTTGTAGGGCTTAATATATCGGGTGGTTTTACTATGAAGACGCTTTTTCCACTTCTGGATAGTCGTTGGACTGATATCATAGAAAACAGCAGCTTCGGCAAAGGTCATGCCCTCATCTAAGCTTTTTAAAACTTGTTTGCGGTAATCTAGGGAGTAAGTCATGGTCATTTATACTGGTAATCGTTTAGTTAATTTATGTTATAACATTTTTGTGGTCAGGTGACTATATAACTATGATGCTGGTGCTTTAGCACTAATCGCAGCTCCAGCTTTTCATTGTTAGGAATATCAACGTCATTTGGCGTATCAGCTATATTGCTTGAAAGCCCCCGAAACTCCTTACGCACTTTGCTGTCAAAAGTGCTTTTTCCACAGCAAATATTAGCAGCGATCTCTAAAAAATATTTAGTAAATTGATCATTGCAAACAACAACTGACGCCTCAAATCTTTCAAATTTTGCATATAAGAAGTTGCATGAACTGACCATAGTACACAACCCCTTGTCTACATGATTGGTTATAACGAACTTTGCATGCGAGTCGGTACGTCTGAAGTCATTATAATTTACAACATTTAGCATGCCTTCCTGGTGGCAGCTTTCATTAAAATCTCTTAATTTTTTTTCAACAGCCTTATCTTCACTATCTGATTTTTCAAAGTTTTCATCTGTTTCTTCTGCATTACTTTTGCCCCATAAAATATAAACTTGAACACCTCGTTTCAAAGCCTCTTTAATTTCTAGAAAAAGATGAGTATAGCCATCATCATTGACAATGCACCATTTACCTATGAAAGTAGAGTGAATGACTAGAAAGTCAGTAGAGGACTGGATTAGCTCAATGAGCTTGGCTTTGGTGTTGTGACCGCCGTAAACAAAATCTACATCGCCTCTCTTGGCAATAACCTTGATTTCATAGTTATTTCCATCTTTGCTCAAAGGTGCTTTAAGCAAAGAATTATCATCCTTGACTATAGCTGGAAGTGTATTTGTGATTTGTCTAATAAGCTTTTCATTCAGCTTCTTTACTTTGTTGTCATCGATTATCCTTCCTTCCTTACGACCTTCTATATACAACATATCTACCAGTAAATATTTCTTAGTAGTTAATGTATATACAGCCTCGTCACGTACGTTGTCTATTTTTTCATGCTCCCTGGCCATAACGCTATACATTTTTGTGTACTTGGGATAAGAATTGCTATCATCTATAGGCAAGGTAACTATATTCTTGTTTTTATTAATCTCACTCATATACCTTGCATGAGTAAGCAAAAGGGAGTCAAAACTATAAACGCTGTAATAGTTATCAAAATAATCTACAAAAACTTCTCTTTTTCTTTGATATTTATCGACCTTACAAATGAGTTCATGTTCTTTAACGCTTAAAGAATAAGCTATCTCACCCATTTCCGTTATTCTAAAAATAAAACTGTCTCTAGAAGTAACAATATCAATCCACCCGACATTGCACATGGGTAGTAAAATCTGAATGACAACTTGAGTTTCTAGATTGGAGAAGTCGCTAAGACTCTTAACAGTCATCTCTCTTTGACTTAACTCTTTTAAGAAAAGGTAATCGATAATTGACCAATTGGTTTTTCTACTAATACTAAATATATATTCATTAGTAAGGAATGGGATAGCAATCGTATATTTTATAGTGTTTTCTTTATTCATTAGAGGCCCAAAAATGATTTTGATTGAACAAAGTTAATGTTATTAAATACCTTATTTTCAGTATCAATTGAATGATCATTCATTAATTCAAAATCATCAACAAACATTTCAACAAAGAGATTCAAAAAGTCCCTATCCATATCGTCCAAATAACCCCTATTGTTAGCATAAGCTTTATTTTCAAGCAGCTGCCAATATCTGAATAAACCGAAACAGCCAACAATAATCATTTTATGTTTAGCTCTACTCAGCAGTACGTTCATTCTGCGCATATCTGATAAAAAACCCAAAGCAGAAGTAATAGGCTGACAACTATTATGCCTTACTAGGCTAATGATAATAACGTCGGCCTGATCACCCTGATAAGAGTCTACTGTTTTTGCTATGTCTTGATCATTATGTTTGCTCGAAAAACAGCTATTTATCTCACTCTTTTCAACCAGGTTATTGATCATATTCACTTGATTTACATAAGGGCTCAGTATCTTAATTGAATAATTTTCATCACTATTAGTA
>NZ_JBQSXG010000067.1:0-17562 GCF_052378005.1 Psychrobacter sp. AOP31-B2-9 | reverse complement strand
GTCTGATGCCAGCATACTTTTTAGAACACCACCTATAATTATTCTGTATTAAAAAACCGCACTCAACTTCTCTCTTCTACCCATCAGCCGCGACTCACCTGTAGGAATTTTCATGGCAAATCAGTTTCAGTTATTTAAGCATCGTCGTTTTAGCGCCATGTTTTTTACCCAGTTTTTAGGCGCATTTAATGACAATGTTTTTAAGCAAGCACTTATACTGGTACTGACTTATACCGCTGCTAGTCAGTTAGGTGTACAAGTCAGTATTTTAAACAACTTAGCTGCGATGTTATTTATCTTACCTTATTTTTTGTTTTCGGCACTGGCTGGACAAATTGCGGATAAATTTGAAAAATCAAAACTAACACAATTTATAAAAATTCTTGAGTTGGTCATCATGGCAGTTGCTGCCGTTGGTTTCATCTTTGAATGGTACGCCTTACTATTTGTGGCGTTGTTTTTGATGGGCACACACTCGACATTTTTTGGACCAATTAAATATGCTTATTTGCCACAAGCAATGAAGGAAAACGAACTTGTTGGTGCCAATGGTCTATTTCAAATGGGTACCTCACTGGCTATCCTACTCGGAATGATTATCGCTGGTGTTCTCACACAACTATCACAATCACTCTACTGGATAAGTGCCACTGTTTTGGTGGTCGCAGTTTTAGGCTACTTGGCAGCTCGTTATATCCCAACCATGCCAGCGATGCAGCCTAACCTAAAAATCAACTGGAATATCTTTACCACCAGCCTGACCACAGTACGCTACTTATATTCGCTGCCTTTTTTATTCTTTGTGATTCTTGGCAACAGCTGGTTTTGGTTCTATGGCGCAACGTTTTTGACTCAAACACCAGAGTTTAGCAAAATCATCTTGCATGGCGATGAGTCAGTCGTGATTTTCCTACTCACACTATTTTCTGTCGGCGTATCGATTGGTTCACTATTATGTAAATCACTGACCAAAAACCAAGTAAGCCTGCGTCTACTACCTTTTGGCATTGCTGGCTTGAGTATTTTTGCAATCGATTTGTATTTGTCGCTATCAGGACTAAATATCAATGTAAATAATGATGTGCTGTTTGGGATCAGTGACTTGTTTGGAATAAAGGGTAGTTGGCGAGTCTTTGCTGACTTGTTCTTTTTGGGGTTTAGTGGTGGGTTATATATCGTACCTTTATATGCATCTATGCAAGCTTACTCTCCTAAAAGTCATCGAGCACGCATTGTTGGCGCTAATAATATTTTTAATGCAATATTTATGGTCACTTCGGCGATTTTTTCGATTGTTATCTTAAACTCATTAGGCTTAAACTTACCACAGCTATTCTTGGTGACAGGATTGCTAAATATTATATTTGGTGCTTTTTTATATATCAAACTCAATAAACATATCAAAAGTGCTGTGATTCAAGCACATGATGAAGTAGCTCCATAAGTAACAAATACAAGCACTATGCATGATAGACTAAACGAGTTTGGCATGGCTAATATGTTATTGAATCGATAATATTCGTGCTGATAATTTAGATTGTTTGCTATAGTAATGCGCATCAAGTCAGTACTATCATAAACCAACAAAAACAGACCGACAAAAAACAAATGCTTTTTTGACTGTACTCAAAGCCATCAGGAGTGAATTATGGCCCTGCGTCCCTTATCTAAAATCGACCAACTATTAATCGGAGTCGATAAGGCATTACGAGCTGTCGTACCACATTCAAACCCCAGCACCCGTCCACTGCCGGTCAGTAATGACGATATTCCTGAGCTAACCATTACTGAGGCAAGACATGTCGCAGGACTGATGCGTATCAATCATACTGGTGAGGTATGCGCGCAAGGGCTATACCACGGACAAGCATTTGCTGCCAAAGATGACGGTGTCAGACAAGCCATGCAGCAATCTGCCGAAGAGGAAGTCGATCATTTGGTTTGGTGTGAGACTCGTTTGGATGAGCTTGGTAGCCATGCCAGTGTCTTTACGCCACTATGGTACGGTATGTCTTTCGGTCTTGGTGCAGTTGCAGGTGCCATTTCTAATGAATTTAGCTTGGGATTCGTTGCAGAGACAGAGGCACAAGTCAGCGAACATTTACAAGATCATATTCAACAGCTACCAAAACACGACCAACGCTCAAAAGAAATACTGGCACAAATGGATATCGAAGAACTACACCATCGTGAGCTTGCATTAGAGAGTGGCGGTGCCGCATTGTCACCGCCTGTACGTCATACCATGCGTTGGATGGCCAATCGTATGAAAGCCACTGCTTATCACTTGTAATAGTAGACAAATTCATAAAAAATTGTCATGGTAAACACCGTTGATTGAACTGAAAACGTCCCTCAATATCACGACAATACCGCGACTTATTTTTTATAATTGTCACCATTAACAATCCTACTATTGATAGCGTTAAGTTTAATTTGCTACGGTATGAAAAATTTGTACGATTTTGCAGCAAGAACATCACTCAATGACCATTCTATTGCTAAATAACGACTAAATAACTAAGGTAACCATCTTTATGAAAGCCACGAACCAATTAACTCTCTCTAGCAATGTGTCTACTAAGTCGCCCAAGCTGGCAACCTTGACTGCACTGGCCACAGCATGCGCCATTTTACTATCAGCGCCTGTTAATGCTGCTGAGACAAATGCCGCAGCCACATCAGCGCCTAGTGCTATAGATTCAAGTAAACGTGTTATTCGTCTTGCTCAGCCTAAAGCGGCTACTACTTCATCTGACACAGAGTCAGTCACACCACAACCAAACCGTTTTCCCATGAGTTCTGCACAGCCACAAACCGTTAGACCTGTTACTACACAACCTGACTTCACAGGAACGACTCGTGTCTATGAACCGGGCCCTATGACTGCCGATGGTATTGACCTAAGCACCGGCCAACTTGCTAATGTTCCAACACCAAAAGTACAGATATCAGATATCAGTTTCGTACCGACAGTATTAATTCCACAACAAAACGGCTCGAATAGCGACCAATTAGACGTAAGCTTGCTCGATGATTTTATCGAAGATGTATCACCGAACGCCCGTCATTATCCACCCAACTTTCCTAACCGCTCACAACGTCATTACACACGTGAAAAAATCAAAGTATTGGCAGAGTGGATCGAGCCTTATGCTCTGTCACCAAATGCATCTTTTGATGTATTAATACGTGCTGCCAAGCTTAACGGTATGGGACGTAACCTAGATTTGGGTTCAGACTATACAATACGTGGTGGTAAGTATGTGGACCGAGCCATCAAGCTGCAACCAGATAGCGGTGAAGCCAACTTTTTATACGGGATGATGCTGTCAGAAGGTGGTGGCTTTAAAGAAGGTAAAAAATATTTAGATAAAGCAGTATCTTTAGGATATACCGAAGCCGAGCAAAGCTTAGCACAGTCAGACTTATTGAGTGATCGCCGTGATAACGCGTTAGATCGCCTGCGTCGCTTAGCAAGCGAAAACCCTAACAACGCCATTATCCCTCAGCAAATCAAACTTGCTGAAGAAGGTAAATTCTATATTTGGGATATAGCAGCTCCTGACATCAACGTAAAACCAGGTGCTTAAACTTATTTAGAGTGTGTTTTATTAATTAAGGTGTATTGCAAAAATTTGCGATACAGAAAAGAGCATTATCAGTGCTAATACTAAAAATATGCTCATAAAGCGTCTTCGTTTTATATCGATATTATGTCAATATAAAATGAAGACGCTTTTTTGTGTCTGTTAATAAAATAATGAGTTATGTTTATTACACCTGTCCTCACAACAGATGGCAGCTTTACTACAAGCAGATACAAACTTGCGCAACTTGAAATAAAACAGTTTCATCGTAAAAGTTGCGCTACACTCTTTTTTAGCCACACTCTTTCTTATTCTTATTAATTATCGACTTGATCACCCTTACTTTTATAACTCACTGGACTGAAATATGACTTTCGTTAGCCCTATCAAAAATATGGTAACGTACGCTAATAAAAAAAACACATCCATCACTTCAGTGGCATTGATAACAATCATGGCGCTATTGCCTGCCTGTAATACAGTGTCAGTAAATAAGCAAGCCTCCGCAAAAACCATTAGTGCTCAACGTGGCAATATCGTCACTGATAATAAGCTCAGCAGTGATACTGCATCGGCACTACTATCAGCGGGACTCAATGAACAAGCGTGTATACAGCAGTTTGACTTATGTCTGACTCAGCTTGCTGATAGCATTCTAAATCAACACTACCGTCCTGCACTGGCCACTTTTTCTGAACTACACTATGCCAAAGCGCGCCAGCTTGCTGATTCTCAAGATTGCCGCAATGCCCTTGCCCGCCCACCTCTTAACCCTTATTATGCCAATGCACCTCTAAGTGAAAAAGAAGCCAAAACCCAACAAGAAAATACCAGTCGATGCTTAACCAACTATCAAGAACGGTTATTTGATGCCGTTAAGTACAGCTATACCTATTTATTCTATGACAGTTTGATACATGACTTTGACAGTGCCGATCAAGACCAAAGCCAAACCAGCACACAAAGCCGTATTCCAAATGATACCGACATTCAAACCCAAGATATCTACAACGCCGCTAGCAACGACGTCATCACTCAACTGTATCAATCATCTGATGGCTCAGACAAACTAATGGGTCATCCAAAAATAGTACATTTACCAATAGCCTCCACTGAGCGTGATAACAGTACCCAAGCCGCGATAGCTAACCGTGCGCCTCTAACAGGCAAGGCTACTGACCAAATCAAAGTCATGGAGATACAAATCGACGACTATGATCTTGGTATTTATTTGCCCAATGAAAACAGCTATCTACAAAATGCGCATAAGCAAACTTCTGCTCTAGCAGATTTGGTATCGACCTACGAATTACGCCTTTCGGGACTTAACTCAATCAGTAAGCGTCCAGGCTTAGGCATCAGTTTGGTCGCGTCATTAGATGACCGCTATACCACCACGATTCGCCAGTTATTGGAGTCATCACTATCAGACCAGAAAACTGATGAAACCGACGTTGCTATAGAAGATAGCAAGCCAAGCTCTAGAATTTATCCTACTGGACACTTGTTATTAACGGGTTTGATCAAACCCAGTGGCAATAGTGTGCTAGATGTACTAAGCAGTCGTAAGCTTGATATCCATCTATATAACCCGTATCAAAGTGACAGTGTCAACATCCTTAATAGTAGCTACCCGCTGGCTGCCAACTTCTCGGCTGGCTACGGCTTATGGCTGTCAGAAAACCAACTAGATGGTGTCGGCTATTTAAACTTAATCACTAGCCAACCAGAAGAAAGACTACCCAAGTTGTTTATGCTCGAACCTTATGACCCCAATAAACGTGTACTAATTATGCTGCATGGCTTAGCCTCTAGCCCTGCTACTTGGGTAAACTTAACCAACGATATTCTCAATGATGCAACGTTACGTGATAACTATCAAGTTTGGCAGATATTTTATCCAACCAACCTACCTATTTTAGAAAACCGCTATCAAATCCAACGTTTAATCGAAAATACTTACCAACAGACCGACCCTCAAGGCATCAATCGTGCCAGTAAAAACAGCGTCATTATCAGCCATAGTATGGGTGCCGTTATCGGCCGTATGATGCTCTCAGATGAGAACTTGATCGATGACTTGGACAATCTCGATGTTCAAAACATACTGTCTAATAGTGAAAAACATAGGATCCTTGATGCGCTCAAGGCCTCGTTTGGAGAAGCGCAATTAAAAGAACGTTTCGAGCTAAAGGCATTACCACAAGTCGATACTGCTGTCTTTTTGTCGGCGCCATTTCGTGGTACTGACTATGCAGATCGCTGGTTCACACGTGCCTTACGCCGCATTGTTTACTTGCCAGTCGGTTTGGTAAAAACAGTCACTGAAAACTTAGCAACGATTGCCACGCAAGGCGATTTAGCAGAAAACCCGTTAGGCGCTCTATATTTACAAAATGGCGCCAGCCAACTCAGTGATAAATCTTCCTTTATACAATTAACCAAAGACCTCCCTATCAATGATCGCGTTACTTACCATTCTATTATTGCCAATAATGATGCCGACATCACTAAAGGGCTGGCGCAAATGCAGCCAGGTGGGGCTAGAATTGATTTGTCTCAAGCGGCAAAAACAAATAATCAAACTGCTGGCGCAAACAACATCTCCATGAAGTCCAAAAGCACAGCCACGCCACTTGTTGCCGCTGTCACCATTGATGAAAACATCAGCCAAGCACTGACGGAGCGCTTATCTGATGGCATCGTACCCTACACCAGTGCCCACCTCGATGGCGCAGCTTCTGAAACTGTCATTAATGGCGGTCACAGTATTCAAGAAAACCCTCAAACTATTCTGACATTAAGGCGTATACTGCATCAACAGCTCAAACAATAGCATTGGGTGCAATACAACCTCTCTTTTTATATCTCATTACAAAACATATTCAAGCATCATAAATTGTTAACTTATTCTTACTAATTTACATTTAATAGTAAGGATAAGCTACATGGCCTTACTTGTGACCACAAACATGCAAGCGCATAATAAAGCAACAGCAATTGAACGAACTATCATTTTTTAAAACTATTATTTCTTAATTTGTATGGATATAAATTATTTATTCAGTTGAATGGTTTTGCTAATAGAGTAAGTAGAACGATTTAACTCGCTAATATTCACAGCTAAAAAAATCTTATTATTGACCGCGATGCTCATACAATATATTGCGGACAGTTACTTGGGCGTATCATGGAAGCTTTCGCTACTTAGCTCACAAATAAAGGTAAGCGCTTATGTTCGCTGCATTTATGATTGATCAGATGGACGCGTTGTTACTCGCGCGTATCCAGTTCGCTTTTGTTATCTCATTTCATATTGTATTTCCTGCTTTTTCTATCGGACTAGCTAGCTGGCTAACGGTACTTGAATTCCGTTGGTTACGGACTGGCGATCCTATTTATGCTGAAGTTTACAAGCACTGGGTTAAAATATTTGCCGTCGTCTTCGGTTTGGGTGTTGTATCAGGTGTTGTCATGTCGTACCAGTTCGGTACTAACTGGGCTGTATTTTCTGACAAAGCTGGTAACGTCTTAGGCCCACTACTTGCTTATGAAGTACTGACAGCTTTCTTTTTAGAAGCCTCTTTCCTAGGTATTATGTTGTTTGGTTGGGGACGTGTTAGCAAACGCATGCACTTTGCCTCAACTGCTATTGTCGCCATCGGTACACTGATTTCAGGCTTTTGGATTTTGGCTGCTAACAGTTTTATGCAAACACCACAGGGCTTTATGATGGGCGCTGATGGCTTGTTATACCCAACCAACTGGTTAGAGATTATCTTTAACCCGTCTTTCCCCTACCGCTATGCTCATATGATGACAGCAGCATTTTTGACCACTGCCTTTGTCATTGGTGGTATCGGTGCTTATTATCTTCAATCAAAAAAACATACCGAGCATCGCAAACATGGTCGTGTCATGCTAAGTATGGCGATGGTTATGGCTATTTTTGTCGCGCCAGCTCAGGTATTGATTGGCGATGAACATGGTTTAAATACCTTAGAGCATCAGCCAGCCAAAGTGGCTGCGATGGAAGGTATTTGGGAAGATGAGCGCGGCGCAGCCTTACGTTTATTTGCGATTCCCGACCAAGAGAACCAAACCAATAAATACGAAGTTAAGATTCCTTACGTCTCTGGCTTGATTCTGACACATTCATTAGATGGTGAAATCAAAGGTCTCAAAAACTGGGAGCCTGAAGATCAACCACCGGTCATCATTGTCTTTTGGGCATTCCGTATTATGGTTGCTATCGGAACATTAATGGTAATGGTCGGCTTATTCAGTCTCTATAAGTATTTCAAAAAACAGCAATTCAACCCTGAAAGTGTCTGGTTTCACCGTGCGTGGATGATGATGACACCACTTGGATTTATTGCCTTGCTAGCCGGTTGGTTTGTCACTGAAACGGGTCGCCAACCATGGACTGTCTATGGTGTGATACGTACTGCTGAAAGCATGTCACCACTCGCGGCTCAGCAAGTCGCTACAACCTTAATTGGCTTTATCATATTGTATATCTTTGTCTTTGGCGCAGGCAGTTTCTATATCTTACGTTTGATCGCTCAAGGGCCAAAACCTTATGAAGATCCTGCCAAAGATAACTTTTATGAGCACTCTGTCACAGAAGGTCAAGGTCGCACGTTGACTGGTGACACGCATGCTGGTGAAAAGATTAGAGAAGATCTGGATAAGCCAGCAGATGACGTCGATGAAGGAGGGTTACGCTAATGTTTAACTACGGTGATGTATTAGACTTACCTTTAATTTGGGGCGGACTTATTGCTCTCGCTGTCTTCATCTATGTTTTATTAGACGGTTTCGATTTAGGCTGCGGCATTTTATTCCCATTTGCTGGCTCCGATAAAAATCGTAGCCGCATTATGAACTCTATCGCGCCATTTTGGGATGGTAATGAGACATGGTTGGTATTGGGTGGTGGCGGTTTGTTTGCCGCTTTCCCAGTCGCTTATGGCATCATTATGACGGGTCTCTATTTACCTGTAACGGCGATGTTATTTGGTCTTATCCTGCGCGGCGTGGCATTTGAGTTTCGCTTTAAATCCTCGACACGTCGTCATGTTTGGGACACGTCCTTTTTTGTCGGTTCAGTGCTTGCTAGTTTTTCTCAAGGGATTATGCTTGGGGCCTTAGTACAAGGACTTGAGGCAAGCAATCGCCTATATACCGGTGGGCCGTTTGACTGGTTAACACCTTTCTCTATCGTCTGCGGCTTTGCCATGATTATCGGCTATGCGTTGCTTGGCTCTACATGGCTTATTATCAAAACAGAACACAAACTACAAGTTTGGGCACGCAAAGTCTCTGGCTTGATGCTATCTGCTTTAGTCGTCGCGATGATTGTCGTGACAGCTTTTATGTATTTTTCAGATATCAATGCACTCGATGGCTGGTTCCATTTGCCAGGTCTCTTATATCTGGCTCCTATGCCTATTATCGTCATGGTGTTATTCTTTATTATGCATAAAGACTTAAATACTGAACGTGAATATCGCCCTTTCTTATTGACGGTTGCGCTATTTTTGATGGGTTATATTGGCGTGTGTTCTGCTATGTTCCCTTATATCGTACCGTATCAAATGACGATTTATGAGGCAGCTGCAGCCGATACGTCTCTATCCTTTATGTTGATTGGTGCGGTTATTATGCTGCCAATTATTTTGAGTTATACCGCTTTTGCATATTATACCTTTAAAGGTAAGACGGATCATGAGCATATGTATTAATGACTATGTGAATTGATAGAACAGTCACTGGCTACTCTGTTCTCAGCTGTAGCCATACTGAGTTTTAAAAGCGTATTGACACACAAATAGGAGATGAACATGAAAACTCTTAGTAAGAAACAAACACAATGGGCGTGGTTTATTGGCTTATATGTGGCAGGTTTTTTAGTGGTGTTTACGATTGCACAATTAATTAAGCTCGCCATGGGCGTTTAACACGCATTACTATATAAAAAAGCAGCGTCGATTATCGATGCTGCTTTTTTATGTCTATTTCTATAGAAAACTGTTAAGGCATACCTTCATCTCAAAAATAATGACACACCCTAGTTTATGCGCCTAAATGATCATTAGCACCATGACTGTCAATGAACTCATTTACCTGCGTCAAGCGCTCTGGTGTACCAACGTCCACCCAGTTATTAGCAATGACCTCAGCAGTAATTTGAAATTTCAGCATTGCCTGCTTAAGTAGTGGTGCTAATGCCGCTGGCTGACCTGATACCAATCCATCCACCAATCTGGGTGACATCACACTGATACCTGCAAAGGTATATTTGTCTGCATCGCCCACTGCCTGCTCACTGGCAAGTCCGTTATTAATAGCAAAATCTCCGCCACTGTTATGTGCTGGATTGTCAATCAGTAGTAAGTGCGCACATTGATCCGCGCCCAGTGTATAGCCTTGCAATTGGGTAAAATCGTAAGTCGTCCAAATATCAGAGTTGACTAAAATAAAAGGCTCATCGCGCAGCTTGCCCGACTGTAACGCCTGAAAGATACCACCCGCCGTCTCTAAAGGCTCGTCACCCTCCACTGACCAATGCAACTTCACACCATATTGTGACCCATCACCCAATGTCGACATCAGCTTATCAGCCAACCATGAAGCATTGATGGTAATATCAGTAATGCCTGCCGCTTGTAATGCTTTGATATGCCAAACAATCAGTGGTTGGCCAGCGACTTCCACTAAAGGCTTTGGCGTTTCAAGCGTTAACGGGCGCAAACGTGTACCCTTACCAGCGGCCAAAATCATTGCTTGTGTGATTGTAGATGTCGACATGCATGTTCCTTATATAAGGTAATGAAATCTAATGTAATAAATATCGTTAAATGTACTGTTGCACAAATTTGTGCTGATATGCTGGCAACACTATATCTATTAACCAAGTATTAAATGGTACAAGTGCTTGTTGTAAATCCTCATTACCATGCTTACTCAGCCACTCTAGCTCAAACATCAAATCACGCATGACTTTGGGGATATCTGCTAAATAACGGTCTTTACCATCACGCTCAGACAAGCGGATAAAAATCCCCAATACTTTTAGATGACGCTGTACGCCCATCACATTGACATCATTTTCAAACTGTTGTGCGCTAGCGGCTGTTGCCAATCCTGCTTGTTGTTGCAACTGCCAAAAATCACCAATCCAGCCAGATATCTGACTCTTTGGCCAGTCGACATAGGCATCCCGTACCAACGACACTAAGTCATAAGCATAAGAGCCAATGACCGCATCTTGAAAATCAATCACACCTAAGCGCGCATCATCGGCTTGATCTTGCATGAGATTACGGCTGTGATAATCACGATGAACGATGACTTGTGGCTGCTGCAAAATCTCTTGTATCAATGCTGCCTTTAAATCATTCCATAATGTCTGATTCAGCTCTATCCCAATGTAAGGTACGAACCATTCGCTAAACAGATTCATTTCACGATCTAATAACGCCGTATCATAATCCGGCAGCTGGTGCTGAGATTTGGCCGTCTCGACAGGCACTGTTTGTAGGGCAACCAACGTTTTCATGGCCAAATGATAATACTTATCAACTTGTATGGGAGTCGCCTGAACGAGCAAATGGGCAAACTCTACCGCACCAAAATCTTGTAACACTAGAAAGCCTTTTGTCACATCTTGTGCGATAATCTCTGGCACATTAATGACCGGCGTCATCAACTTAGTCACGTTAATAAACTGGCGCATGGCATCTTGTTCGTCAGCAGAATCCATGACAATATAACGCGATACTTCCTTATCATTCTCTTTTAGTAATTGAATACGGTGATATTGACGGGCGCTAGCATCTCCAGGTAGGCTTTTTAAGTTAAACGCTTGACCTACAAACACCTGCTGTAACCAGCTCGCTAATTGCTGTAGGCGATTATTGGTATTGGCTTCAGTCAGGTTCGGCTCTAAAATAATTTTATCAGTCATAATGGGCATCGCAGGTTGAATATAAATCGTAAACAATTAAAGTAGTGATAAGTCAGGCAAAACCTTGTTAAAATGGTGAAATCTTGAGCCATCATAACGGCTATCATTTAAAAAACAGCTGGCCTATATGGTGAATTTTGGTAAATAGTGTAGCTGATTTGGTTTTTTTTGACTATGATTAGTCGTCATTATATGTAAAACGTCCAATTTTTTGAGATTACATTATCCATGAATCATTTTTTGGTCGGTTATTAGCGACTATATATTATTCAATAATGCGGCTGCTAAAATCAGTATCGCAATCCAATAGGCTCTGCAATCATAGGTGTGCCCTTGTTATATTCTCCGCTTTACCAAAGCATTCGTGTGATATTATTTGGTGCGTTAGGCTTATCTAGCCTAGCCGTTAATGCTGCACTCAGTGATGCTGACACACAAACTACTGCACCAACCCTCATTGATAGTAGTACACGTTATATCACTAAAGCAGCGCCTAACGCCAACAGCAGTATCAACCAAAACCCTGATTATAATAACATTCGTTATAAAAACAATAATCAAGCAACCGCCTCTCAAAACAATGAGTATCAACAAGCAAGTACTGCCGCTCAGCCTGCTAGCGAACACACCACTTTAACTAACCCTGTTGATAATAGTAATGCTGTAGAAAACAGCTCTTTGAATAAAGACCTCTTGGATGGCAACCAAAGTACTCCTGCTACACCGGTCAATGAAACAAGCGCGTCTGAAACTACCTCTGAGACTAATACGATTGATATGAGTGATGAGAGCATTCAAGATAGCCTAATGCGATTGGCAGAGTTTTATGAGCTGACACCTGATACTGAAGTACCAATACCTAGCGATATTGATGATACGAAAAACGTCGAAACAAATGATTCTCAACTCATACTGACACCTACGCCAAGAACGATTCCAAAAGTAGGTCAAAACTTACAGCTATTACCCCACACTGTTGATAGCGCGCAACGCTGTGAAGGCCAGTGGGTTTACCCAAAAAACAATCCTAACTATCAGCGTGCCGTAAGAGAATCTGGTGCCGCTAACGGTCTCACAAACAATCAAGCTCCGCTGTTTACCGAGTCTGACTATGGTTATTATGACAATGCTGATTATGCCGAACTATCAGGCAATGTTATTATTAATCAAGGTACCCAACACATAGAAGCCGAGAAAATATCGCTAGATTTGAAGAATAGTGTGGCGGCAGCGCAAGGCAATGTCATGTTTACTGACCAAGCGACTGGACAAAGGAAAGTAGGCAATACTGCGTCAAATAACCCCTTGAATAATACTCAAGCCAATTTCGGTGAAACAGTATCACAAGGTGGTATTATTGGTATCGCAGACAGTTTAAATTACAACACCGAAACGGGCCAATCAACCGCTGACAACGTTGCTTTTGCTAGTGTTGATATGCAAGCACACGGCTATGCAAAACGTTTAAACAGACCCAATAACAGTCAATACGAATTAGACGAGGTTATGTTCAGTACCTGCCCACCTATGAATCGCAAATGGCAGTTTGATGCCAAAAGCATTGATTTAGATACCGAAACAGGTCGAGGCAAAGCCTATGATACAACTTTCCGTGTCGCTGATGTACCAGTCTTTTATCTGCCTTATTTTAACTTTCCCATAGACAGCCGTCGCAGCAGTGGTTTTTTAGTACCGAGTGCTAGCTTTGATAGTGATAGTGGTCTTGAAGTTGAAGTCCCTTATTATTTGAACTTAGCACCCAATTATGATGCTACGCTCAATACTCATATTTATACTGATCGAAATCCAATGGTATCAGGTGAGTTTCGCTATTTGACCGAAAATTATGGCGGAGGTACTATAAATGCAGCATACCTGCCTAATGATAATGAGTATAACGATGAAGACCGCAGCAGTCTTTTTTATAATCACACATGGGAGTCTAAGAGCATTCCACGTTTGAGTGGCGATCTCGAATACAACTACGTATCAGATTCAGACTATTTAGATGACTTTGATACGTTTGGTTTATCTGACAGTACGGTAAATTTACCGAGAAGCGCTCGACTCAATTATTATAATGATTATGTCACTGGTGAATTAAAAGTCGAAACCTTTCAAACACTTGATGCTTTTGACAGTGATGGCGATGAGCTAGAAGATAAAGATAGACCTTATTCTCGCCTGCCACAACTATTACTCAACTACCGCATACCCACGAACAGTAACATTGAAGTGACCGGTATTAGTGATTCAGCCTACTTTAAAAAATCTATCGATGATGGCTCCGAGACCGAAAAAAGCGGTACACGACTTTATAATAAAATTAGCGCCACGTATCCGATTGAATCTTCTTGGGGCTATATTAAGCCTGAGCTTAGCCTACAACATCTGTACACTGCATACGATGAAGACAGCCTAGAAGACAACTCTTTAAGTGCAGAGGATGGCAGTCAATCGGTATTTGTGCCACAAGCCAGTATTGATGCAGGATTAACTTTTTACCAAGCTGGCTCACCATTTGGAGCGTTTGACGATACGATGGGTGGCTATCAGCTTCTCAGCCCACGATTGAAATACACCTATGCACCATACGAAGACCAAAACGACATTCCCAACTTTAATACCAGTATTGCTTCAATCAGTTATCAGCAGTTATTTTCAGACAGTTGGTTTTTAGGGCATGATCGCTTGCAAGATTTGCATGCAGTGACGCCTGGTGTTAACTATCGTTACATCGATGCAACGGGTGTGACACGTTTTGATGGTAGTATTGCAGAGCAGTTTTACATCGACGATGGTCGTGTCACACTGGTCGACGACGAGCCTATTTTTACGACATCATCATCAGGCATGGTTTGGGATGCTAGTGTTCAGCCCTACAATAATGTTTGGGTCGATGTAAATGGTGCATTAACTAACAGTTATGATTTAAACTTTATCACAACCGAGCTACGCTATCAGCCAACTGAAAACAGCCTATTTAGTGCCGGTTTCGTAAAACGCCAACGTGATGGCAATACCAATCAGCAGCCATTATCAGCCGTTACTGCATCTGCCATATTTCCTATCAATAATAAATGGCGCGTATTGACACAAGGTCAATATGATTACCGTAATAGCAGAATGCTTGATACCCTTGTTGGTATTGATTATGAAGATTGCTGTTTTGGCTTTGCTGTTTATGGTCGTCGTTACTATAATGACTTAGATGTTACCGACGAGCCTACACAAGCAGTTATGGCAGAGATCAGACTTAGTGGTCTTGGCAGTGGTAATAGCAGCTTAACCAGCTTGCTTTCTGAGAAAATACTTGGTTTTGATACTGTTCAATCTGCATGGAAAAACTAGCGCGTGTCGTCATTTAGATTGCAAGGCTTGCAATAAAGAAAATTGCAGCCAAACAAGCAATGACTCGCCGCAAATATTAACATTATAAATGTGCTAATTAACGACACACCTTAGTGCTTTAGCCAAAAAAATTAAAAATAAGTGACCAAACAAAGTCGGCCTAACCCATTGTTCACGTAACAACAACATAGTTACGTGATATTATTTTGGACAAGATTATTCAGTATATGCTTATTAACATAAGCTGAATATGGTTGACCAACTACCATCCGATGCGATGACATTGATGAGGAGCATCATGAGATTTTTTTCTGTACGTCAAACCAGCCGTGCTGTATTTTTTTCTATGGGTACGAGCGTAGGTCTTCTGCTTAGTCTTAACACCCAAGCTGCAACAGTAGAGCCTGAAACAGCTAATACCACAGCTACTGCGGAACAAAGCGCCGTAGATCGTTTGACACCAGCCAATAGCACAGACGGTATCATTGCATTAGTCAATGAAAGTGCCATTTTAAAAAGTGATTTGATTGCCGCTATTACACAAGCTCAATCACGTGCTACAGCTGCTGGCGAGCCAATCACCAACTCAGCGAAGCTACAGTCTGACGTATTGAATGCGCTCATTTTGCGCGAGTTACAGCTATCTATGGTCAAGCGCGTCGGTCTAAATCCTGACGAAACAACTATCAATCAGCGCCTTAGCCAAATCGCACAGTCAGAAGGGCTCAATAGCATCTCGGAATTACAACAACGCTTAGATGCAGCGAGACCTGGTAGCTATGCTGCTCTGCGTGCTCAACTAATCGAAGATGCCGCCATTCAAGCTTTACAACAACGCCAAATCAGTGAACGTGTACGCATTAGCGAACAGGATATTGATGCGTTTTTAGCTTCACCGGAAGCCAAGCGCTTGAACCAAAGTGAATATCAAACCATTCATGTACGGGTTCCTTATATGGACGACTATAGCCGTCTATCAGAAGCACAGCGCGCAGAAGCGTTAAAAGTGGCAGAAACATTACGCGCTCGTCTACTCACACCGAATGTCAATGTTACCGAAGCCGTTGCCGCTAGCCAAGGAAGCTATCCCATTCCTTTACAAGGTGGCGATATGGGCTTTCACAAAGCGGCATCACTACCCACAGAGCTATCTAGTCAAATCACTCAACTAGATATTGGCGATGTCAGTGAGCCGTTAGTCACTCCTGAAGGTATCGACATTATTAAGCTGGCTGACAAAAAAGTCAGTGATACCATGCTAATTCCTCAGTGGAAGACTCGTCACATCTTGGTTAAAGTTGACGAACTCCAAACTGATGCACTTGCTGAACAAAAAATTAATGATTTATACGAACAATTACGCAATGGTGCTGACTTTGCTTCTTTAGCATCGACTTACTCAGACGATCCAGGCTCAGCTGGTCGTGGTGGTGATCTTGATTGGGTCAGTGAGAAAGACATGGTTGCGCCATTTGAAGCTGTCATGAAGAACACAGCAGTTGGTGACTACTCTGCTCCTTTTAAGACCCAGTTTGGCTGGCACATCTTAGAAATAGATGAAAAACGTCAGCAAGATGTCAGTGAGCAGTATCGTCGCAATATGGCACGCCAAGCTCTTTACCAACGCTTAGCGCCACAAGCCCAAGAAGACTGGTTACAAGAATTACGTGCTGATGCTTATATCCAAATACTTGGATAGTCTGTTTATATGTAAACAGCATGAATAACTTTTTAAAAAAGGGTACCTGTTTATACAGATACCCTTTTTTTTATTTATGTACGACAACAATCATAAGCTATGTCAACGCCCTCACAAAGAAAAGCCCCGAACCTAGGGCGATTGGTTCGAGGCTTTAACGCTTCATGTTGTTGTTATTATCTCTTCCATGTTGACTCATCCTAAGTCATAAAAAGCATCTTGCAAAATAACAGGTAACCTGCTCTTTTTATTGATACTTTCTCAACACTGTATCCTTACATATCCTTGTGTTGATGGCTGTATTGTAAGACAGTTGACTTGTTACGGCTAGAGGTTAAAGACCTTAATTAACGTAAGCATATGCTTACGTTTTTAAAGAAGCTCTGAAAACATTATGACTCAAAATTCTGACAGCCTATTAGCCTAAATTTGGCTGCTTTTCTGCATGCTCCTTTGAAACTTTTTCTCCTTCTTTTTTCCCTTCTTCTATCTTACTTTCTGTTTCTTTAATATCTTCTGCTTCGGCAGTCGGTGTATTTTGCGCTTGTTGACTGGTTTTTTCTGGTTCGTACTGTAGTGTTGTCATCACAGGAAAATGATCTGAGCCAATAGAAGGTAGTCGCTGAATATCTACGACGGTAAAGCAAGCACTATGAAAAATGTGATCTAATGCCCAACGTAAAAAGGGATAGTCAGCATGGAAGGTGTTGATAAAATGTCGACCAATACGTGGGTCAAGTAGCCCCGAGATACGTTGAAAACGACGCGTCGTCTTTGACCATGCTACATCATTGAGATCCCCTGCCAATATCGCCGTTTGATTATTTTCTTTGATGTGCTTGCCAACCATTAAGAGTGACCCCTGCCGTCAAATCCGTACACATAAACTTGGGAGATTTTAATTACGCAGCCTGACGATAATAATCAAACCACACCTGTCTTGGTGATTT
>NZ_JBQSXG010000066.1:0-17570 GCF_052378005.1 Psychrobacter sp. AOP31-B2-9 | reverse complement strand
AAGTTCAGTACGGTTGTAGAATCAGCAAATATAGACGCATTAAGTGCTGCTGCATTCGTTCCTTGCCAATAACCCCAATTGGCGACATCAACACCAAAAGTGCTCGCAATTTTAGATCCCCATAGCGCAAATGCAGAGGTAATACCCCAAGGTTGACCACGTGTTATCAATGTCAGCGCATTTAGAAGACCTAATATGATGGCTGCTGCAAACAGTGGCCAAGAACCACGAAAAATACGTTTCCAGCCTGTCGCAGAAGGTACGGGCGCCATCTTAGGTGCTTTGGTTCTTTTTTCAACCACCAAGGTCATCCATGCAATCAAACCAAAAAGCGCCAAAGAGACCATCCAAGCACCGCTGTAACCCAAACCGGTAGATGTGGCCAAAGAGAACGGCTCAAAGCTTGGCATCTCCTCTGTCCAAAACGGCAAGTGGTAAGCGCCAATAGTGGCACCAACAACAAAGAAGATAAACGTGATAAACATCACCGAACGTCCGCCGCCAATCGCATACAGCGTGCCAGAAGCACAACCACCACCCAGCTGCATACCGATACCGAACATGAATGCACCGACAAGCAGACTGACACCGACTGGTGCGACATAGCCTGCCACAGATCCACCAAAGATAGTCGTACCAAAGGCGAGTATGGGTGCAAATAACGTTACGGCAACGGCAAGCATGAGCATGTGTGAGCGCATCGCTTGCCCATTACCGACTGACATTAGGCGTCTAAAAGCAGAGGTGAAACCAAAGCGTGCATGAAAAAGGGTGTAGCCTAATAGCAAGCCGATACCAAGCAGTAGTGCCTGAGAAATATGCTGGGTATCTAGTAAATAGACAAGCATGAGAAATCCCACAATGGCACCGCCTGCTACTAGCATCTTTTGTGGATCATTCAAGCGAAGACTGTCTCTTGCAATTGGATCTTGCGTTTCGTTTACGGGTTGAACTTTTATCGCTGTCAAAGTGGTGATCTCCTTTGCTAGTATTTTTGATTGGCATGCATTTTTATAGCTTTTGTAAACACTACTTTTGAGTTGTTGGTTGTACTCATGTGTTGTTAGTCAACATAGGAATAAGCGCTACATCATAGTCTTATTGCATCGAAAATAAAAACAAGTTGGAGAGAAAATCTAGAATTAGTATATGCAGTTATGGAATAAATAAAGTGTGATGATGAAAAATCTGCTCTTATCATGTTAGTAGATTGGCTACAATAGACTTTAACAGCATCAGGATTTACATAAGAGAGTTGATAATTTGTCAAATATTGCTACTCTATGCCAGACTGTTAACAGCATTGGTGATTACTGTTCACTTCATGACATATCCTAATATTATTCATTCATCCATCCATTACTAGAGCCCGTATGACTATATCTATATCGCCTGACTCAACAGCCATTAGCCAAGCCAAAAATCTGTCTATTGCTGTTATTTATCATAGCAATTATGGTCATACTAAGCGTGTGGCTGAAGCAATCGTGACAGGTGCATGCCAGCAGTTACCAGCATCGCAAGTCAAAGCGGTAGATGTCCATGAAATAGATTGGGCATTCGTAGATCAAGCAGATTTATTGGTGTTTGGCAGTGCAGTATATATGGGTAGCGTGACTGCTGAATTTAAAACCTTTATGGATGAGACCTCAAAGCGGTGGTATCACCGTGCATGGGAAGGCAAGTGGGCAGCGGCGTTTGCAAACTCGGGTGGGTTGAGCGGTGATAAGCTCGCAGTGTTACAGCAGATATCTCTGTATGCGATGCAGCATGGGACGAATTGGATTGGATTGCCACTGATGCCGACAGGTCATGAAGCGCATGACTTAAACCGTCTGTCTAGCTTTTTGGGTTTGATGACGCAGTCGCTGGATGGTCCACCTGAAAAAACACCTGGATCTGGTGATATTGATACTGCTATTTGGTTTGGTGATCATTTGGCTAAGACCATTATTAAGCATCAACCAGCGAATACACAGAGTTAAGGCGACTTTATCGACCATACCTGATTCAAAAAAGCAGCCATTTCTAAGGCTGCTTTTTTGTAGTTCTATATTATTGAGTGCTAATCTTATACCATGCACAAAAATTAGAGTAGCAAGGAAAACAAGTGCAAGTACTACTCACTGTAGACTAAACAAGTTTGACACCGCTAATCGTATTTTTTGGGATTGGTATTAGCATTAAGTTGAGTAGGGTTAGGCGTTGAGGTCACAGGAATAGGGCTGTCAACAAACTGGATGGATTGGCAGCCTGTCAGTAGCGTCACTGTGCTAAGTAAACTGGTAAGAATGAAGGATTTCATAATAGTATCTCGGTAAGGCTGCGACTATATAAGCGTGTTAAGTTTAAAGCTTGCTCTTATGTTATCTGGCTATAAATAGAAGATTATTCTAGCACTTGATAATATGCTTATTTGTATAAGAAAGCGCCCGATTAGACTATCACGCGCTTTCTTAATTATAGTCTTAGTAATCTATAAAGCTGCTTTAGAGGAAAAGCTACTTTGGACTGGCTGACCAGACGGGTGAGCGTATGATGCCTTGTGCAGACTTACCAAATGTCTCGCCACCATTTAGTGATTTTATCGTAATAACGCCTTTATTACCTTGTTTTGAGGCATATACCACGCGTTTACCATTAGGTGAAAAGCTTGGTGCTTCATCAATACCTGTATTACCCAAGTTAGCCGTTACGGCACCATTGCTATTCATAATAGCGGCTGATGAGCCATTTAAGAAGGCAATCTGCGATCCATCAACACTGAACTGTGGACTGGTGGCATAACTGCTATTTGACAGCTTAATCGTATGTCCTGATGCAAACTCATAGCGATAGATTTGTGGCTTATTGAATCCTGCTTTGTCGGATACAAAAACAAAAGACTTGCCGTCAGGTGCATAGCTTGGCTGCACTTCACTGCTTGGCCAATTGATAATTCTATTAGGCTGACCACCACTGGCGCTTACTTCATAAATATCGGCACTGCCTTCAAAGCTGCTAGAAAATAGTATTTTGCTACCATCGGGTGAGAATGAGGGACTCAAGTTGCTACCAGAATAAGGCGTGAGTGCTGTAGAAGAGCCGCCATCTACGTTCTGTACATAGATAATAGGATATGATTTATCTCGCTGTACAGAGTAAGCAATGCGTTTGCCGTCGGGCGACCAAGCGGGTGAAAATATAGACCCTTTGGCTGTATAGATGGTTCTGGCGTTTGCACCATCAGCATCCATGATTTTCAGGCTTGAGGTTTTGTCTTTGCCTACGCCGATTTCTTCAATATAAGCAATACGACCTGAAAAATCCCCTGGTGTTCCAGTAATCAACTCATATATTTTATCGGCAATGACATGGCCAGCATAACGCATGCTTTCTTTGTCATCCTTAGCTGTTAAGCTCTGTTTGCCTGCCAGTATTCGCCCTGATTTGACCTCAATGACTTCATATTCAGTGGTGACTTTGCCGCGGTTGGTGCTGCTACTACCGACGACTAAGTAAGGAACTCCGATACTTTGCCAGACTGGTAGCGTGCCTGCTAACTCGCTGCTGCTACTTGGTTGCTGTGGCAAATTTTTGCTAGTCGTTTTTAATTCTGTGTTATCTAAATCATTTAAGATAATAGAAGACATGACGGTGTCACCAGCGAAGGGAACGAAAGCGACTTGGTTTTGTTGAATAGGAATTTCGTAATCTAGTTCCAGAACGACAGGAGCTGCAAATATACTTGGAGCAATTAATAAGATTGATGTACTGGTAAGTAAAAATGTGAGTAAGTTTTTATGAGTGCGCATGAGTAAGTCGAGCTCCTGAAAAAGTATAGTTATCATTCTTGTAGGTAATTAATCAGCTATAAAGGTACGGCAGCATCTTGGACAGTATAAGATTCTTAAGATAACATTACCAATAGCATAAAATATGAGCAGCTTATTAGTTACTACCTTTAAACTCTATATTAAAAGTAGGATATTTGGGATCGCTAGTATCTATTGGAAAGCTATCCGCATCCCAAACTGCTTGTTTGGCTGCCTCATTGACCTTACTATCAGGTCCTGAAACCGATACATTGGTCACCTTGCCATTAGCATTTACAGTAATTATTAGCGTAGCGCGTTGAGTCGCACCTTTCGCTCCTATCGGCGGATTATAGTTACGTTTGATTAGGTTGATAATTTCATTGTTGCTAGCACCACGACTGCTTTTTTTTGCGTTACTTGTTGCTTTATCGCCAGATATAGACTCGCCTTTTGCCAAACTATAATCCTGAGGTGCGCCATCAGGATCATTACTTTCAAATTCTATATTAGTACTATCAGCATTGGGACGTGCAATAGTAACAGGGTGCTGTTGTATATAGCGTAATTTCTCAAGCTCAGCTTTATCTTTTCTTAGCTTCTCCTGAATTGGGTCGTGGCTTTCTGCTATCGACTCATCCAATTGTTCTGCCAACTCAGCCATTTGCTGCTCATATACTCTATTTCGTTCAAGCAAGCGCTGATGATGTTCTTCGCTCATGAGTAAGGGGCGACCAGTAGTGTCGTCGGGACGGCTAAAACTAGGAACTTGTTGTGAGCTTGGTTGGGTGCTGTTTTGGTTGGCATCGTTACTGTCAGACTCATTTGCTTGCGTAACTATCGACGAACTGCTGTTGGCACTGGCTGCTTGTGCCTGCGCGGCTGCACGATTGGCCAGTATCTGCCCTTGCATCTCAGCCAGTTGCTCAGGAGAGACCATGACCGTTTCAAGGCTACCAACCATCTCTACCTCAGCGTTTTGATAGCTATAAACCAGCAAGCCAATCACAAGGCTATGCGCTAATAGACTGAATAGCATAGGCATAGTGAGCCCATTTCCTTCAGGTTGGGTAGGCACATAGACGGCAGGAGCATTATTCATAATATTTATACTCATGAACGTGGTTCATTGGGTTGGCTACTATTCTATTGTCAGCTTGATTGAGAATGGTGCTTATAATTAAGGCACAGCAGGCGCGGGTAGTGGTGCACCTGTTAATAGTCCGACCTTTTGAATACCTGCTTGTTGTAACGTTGCCATTAGCGTCATAATGACACCATATTGATTGTTTTGATCGGCATTTATCATTACCTGCACTGGCTGTTCGCCGAGTTCGTTACTCTGAGACTGTAAATTGGATAAGGTGTTAATCAATTCAGGTTCACTCATCGGTAAGTCGATATTATTTTCATAACTGATAAAAATCTCTCCAGTATCCGTCAAAGAAACAATCACAGGTAGCTGGCTTTGGCTCATGGTGTTGGTTTGCTCTTTTGGTAAATCAACATCAACACCAGTAATTAGCATCGGTGCTGTGACCATAAATATGACCAGCAATACCAGCATCACATCGATGTAAGGGACAACGTTCATCTCCGCATTTAGCGCTTTTTTTTCACGGCGATAGGGACTTTGTTTCATAACCCTTGCACCTGCGTTGCATTCGCTGGCGTTTCTCTTTTTGTGCTGCTTTCTACACTGGTCTCACGCTGGAGCATGCCGGTCATTTCATCACAAAACAGCGCCCGCGAGTCATACAAGCGACTGGATTTTGCGGTAAAGTGATTATAAGCCAATACCGCAGGAATAGCAGCAAACAGACCCATCGCCGTCGCGATCAATGCTTCAGCGATGCCAGGTGCGACCGAAGCTAGAGTAGCTTGCTCTGTTTGAGACAACCCTAAAAAGGCATTCATGATGCCCCAAACGGTACCAAACAGTCCGATATAAGGCGCGACCGATCCGATACTTGCTAGCGTCGTTAGCCCTGACTCTAGTAATTGCTGCTGACGACCCAAACCAACTCTTAGCTTACGCTCAACACCATCGATGATGTCGTCTTTAGGTTGGCGCTTTTTATGCATTCTGAGGTATTCTGAAAACCCAATATAAAAAATTTGTTCAAGTCCTTGGCGTTCAGGTGATCCTTGCACACCTTGATAGAGTTTGGCCAAATCTTCTCCTGACCAAAACCAAGTCTCGAACTGTTGGTCGAAGTTTTGGGCTGTACCAAGCCGTGCACTCATACGAAAAATAATCACCCAACTGAACAAAGAGGCTAATAATAATAGTGCCATCACAATCTGCACCAATAGGCTGGCTTGGGTAACAAGATCGATAATATTTAATGACTCAGGCATGTAATAAACTCACGGATAGTTGACGTCAGCTGATATGGTGCATTACGCATACCAGATAGGATCTTTGATAACATAAAAATATGATAGGGCAATAATTCTGCATACTTGTATCAACCGCTTAGTTTACTGTTAAATGAAGGAAAGGTCATTATTAAAATGTTAAATACCACATAATTATATAGATATTTATGCATATAAGCTTACTTGCCAAGGTCGAAAGGATTTTATAAATAAATCTCTGAAATATTTTTTAACAGTTTTTTCTAAAGTTATGAAAGCAGGTATTTGTACTCACAAGGTACGGGTAGCGATTGAATTTGCATAGTAACTTCTCTAGAATGTTACACTTCGTTACTGATGCCTTCTGGTAATGACGTCACTATTTGTTTGTTGATGTCACCTCTATTTGAGACACCAATAAATTTGTTCTTTCACTAGCAAGCTGGGCGCGACACTTATGAATGCAATCGAACGTTATTTTGGAATCAATGGTCAAAACACCACGATTAAAACGGAAATTCTTGCCGGTTTAACGACTTTTTTGACGATGGCTTATATTATTTTTGTTAATCCTAACGTGCTGGCAGATGCTGGCATGGATAGAGGTGCTGTGTTTGTTGCTACTTGTTTGGCAGCAGCAATCGGGTGTTTGATTATGGGGCTTTATGCTCGCTTACCAGTTGCTCAGGCTCCTGGTATGGGGCTGAATGCCTTTTTTACTTATGGCGTTGTGCTAGGCATGGGGTATACGTGGCAAGTAGCACTTGGCGCGGTATTTTTGTCTGGTTGTATCTTTGTGCTGTTGAGTCTGTTCAAGATTCGAGAGATGATTATCAACTCTATTCCTGTGTCACTCAAGCAAGGCGTGGTCGCTGGTATCGGTGCATTTCTAGCGTTTATTGCATTACAAAGCTCAGGGGTTATCGTTAATCATGATGCTACTTTGGTCGGTCTAGGAGACATGACGACCTTTGGACCTGCAATGGCTGCTATCGGATTTATTGTCATTATGGCTTTATCCTACAAGAAAGTCCCTGGTGCAGTGACGATTGGTATTTTACTGGTGGCGTTGGTTAGCTTATTAACTGGCAATACGCAATTCACAGGTATTATATCTACACCGCCATCGATTGCTCCTACGCTGATGCAGCTTGATATTGCTGGTGCGTTTGATGTGAGTATGATCAGCGTTATCTTTGCTTTTTTATTCGTGGATTTGTTTGATACAGCAGGTACGTTGATTGCGACCACTCAACAGGCAGGATTGGTCGACAAAGATGGTAAAGTTAAGAATATGGGTAAAGCCATGTTTGCGGATTCTACGGCAACGGTCGCAGGTACATTTCTAGGTACGTCATCAACGACCAGTTATATTGAAAGCGTTTCAGGAATTGCCGCAGGTGGTCGTACAGGGTTGGTCGCTGTGACTGTCGGTGTGTTATTTTTACTCAGTATTTTCTTTGCACCATTGGCCAGTATGATTCCTGCTTATGCGACAGCAGGCGCGATATTTTATGTGGCAGTATTGATGTTAGGCACACTCAAAGATGTTGAGTGGGCTGATTTAACTCAGGCGGGACCAGTCGTCGTGGTATTGTTATTTACACCATTAACGTACTCTATTGCCGACGGTATTGCACTTGGTTTTGTTACTTATACAGCGACCAAAGCATTGACGGGTAAATTCTCTGACATCAGCATTCCAGTATGGATATTGACCATTGTGCTATTGGCAAAAATTGTTTTTGTTTGATTGGTTATACTGCAAGTTAGGGTTTGTTGAGTACTAAAATGTCAATGCCGTTGTTCTGAAAAATCATTAGCATGTGAAAATCTCTCTTTATCTATCACTGATAAAGAGAGATTTTTTTTGGCCGAAATATGGGTTACATCATTACGATTTTTTTTAAGTATTTGATTTAAAAAAACAATTGATTTTCTATCGTAAATAGGGAGATAAGACCAAAGCGTCATTGTGAAAAAAGTGCTGATAACTGTTTGTTTTTTAGCGGTATATTAATTTATAAAAACTGACAATATCGTTAGTTTGAATTTTTTTTTTCATGATACTATACTCAAGTTAAGCGCATCACCTCAATCAACGCCGTAGAGGTTTTTCTTACAGTGAATTAGTATCATATTAGATGATGGATTTGTGTTTATTAATACGATTTACTTTCGTTTTGATAATATGGTGTTAAATGATTCTATATTTAACATTGTTATCGCAAAACCTGATCATCAAACTCCTTTCACTACTAGCAAGAAGAAGGCACTAATGCCGCTTAACTTTTTATTGTTGCCTTTGTATTGTTAACGTAGCCGTTTAACACTTGAACGACCTACTTAATGGTTCCCAGCTGATGCTGGATTTTCTCGTTTTGTGATGGCGCCATTTGGTTCTTTGATTATTATTGTGAGTAGGTATTTATAACGACTATTTATTTAGTGGTTATAGCCAGCTATGCAGAAAAATTAGAATTCCTAAAGCACCATTTATTATGGTTTTTAAACGATAGTTATGGAGTGGTTATGAACCCAGTAGACCAATTTACCCCGCAAGAGCCGATTTTATTCAAACCGGTTGACTTGTTGTTGCCAGAATACATGACCCAATCAGCAGACACACTACATGATCGTATCACGCCACTATACAGTGTCGATGAAGAACGTTGGTTGTCTGAATTGTTGCCACTTGCCAAGCCTAGCACTGAAGAACGTGATGCAGCGGCTGAGCAAACGCGCCAGTTGGTAGAGTATGTACGTAATGATGGCAAAGCCGTCAAGATGGTCGATTCTCTACTGCTTGAATACAGTCTTGATACTCAAGAAGGTATTTTGCTAATGAGTTTGGCAGAAGCGTTGATTCGAGTGCCAGACAACTATACGGCTGATGCACTGATTCATGACAAAATGAGTGTGGCTGATTGGAAAAAACACATCAAGAATGACAATGGTTTTATGGTCAATGCTTCGTCATGGGGCATGATGATGACAGGTCGTGTTGTTAGCATTGATAGCAATACTACGGCGTCAGGATTTTTGGATCGCATGACTAAGAAGATGGGCGAGCCTGTCATTCGTAGTGCCATGCAGAAAGCCATGCGTATCATGGGTCATCAGTTCGTATTAGGCGAAACGATTGAGGGTGCGAATAAAAATAGTCAGCCATATCGTAATAAAGGATATACCTACTCGTTCGATATGTTAGGTGAGGCGGCGATCACGCATAAAGATGCCGAAAAATATTTCAATGACTATTTGCATGCGATTAGAGCCACCGCTAGCATTAAAGTCAAAGAGGGTATGCCGAAGCCGTCAGTATCTATTAAATTGTCAGCACTGCATCCTCGCTATGAAGCGACACAAGAAGCACAGGTAATGGGGCTACTGCGCCAACGCTGCTTGTTGCTTATAGAAGCGGCACGTGAAGTCAACGTGGATCTGAGTATCGATGCTGAAGAAGCCGACCGTTTAGAGATTTCTTTAAAACTGTTTGAGTCTTTATATCGCGACAGTTTGACAGAGGGCTGGGATGGTCTAGGTATCGTCGTACAGGGCTATTCTAAGCGTGCAATTGCTGTATTGGCTTGGCTGGCTCGTTTGGCGATAGAAGTAGGTGACCGCATTCCTGTACGTTTGGTAAAAGGTGCCTATTGGGATACTGAAATTAAGCTTGCTCAACAAAAGGGTTTGTCAGGCTATCCTGTTTGGACACGTAAAGAAGGCACGGATACGGCTTATCTTGCCTGTGCTCGTTTCTTATTATCAGAGCATCTACGCGGATTAATCTGGCCACAGTTTGCCACTCATAACGCGCACACACTTGCGTCGATTATGACCATGAGTCAGCATAGAGACTTTGAGTTCCAACGCTTACATGGTATGGGTGATGCACTTTATGATCATATCTTACAAGCGTATAAAATTGCGGTACGTATCTACGCACCTGTTGGCGCACATAAAGACTTACTGCCGTACTTAGTGCGTCGCTTGCTTGAGAATGGTGCAAACAGCTCGTTTGTGCATCAATTGTTAGATAAGTCTTATCCAATTGATAAACTGACCGTACATTCATACGACAAGCTGCTGACCAATGCCACGTTGCATAATCCAGAAATACCGTTGCCACTAGAAATTTACGGTGAGCGCCGTGCCAGTTTTGGTCCTAATATATTCACAGAATCACAGTGGTTATCGTTCAAATCTGAGATCGACAGCCATTTGAATAAAACTTGGTCAGCGATGTCTGTTATCAATGGCAAAGCGATTGACAGCTATGAAGATAATGGCGTTACTCATAAGCTTGATCGTCAGGCGGTCAAAGCACCTTGGAACCATGAAGTAATCGCTGGTGACGTTGTCTATGCCAATGCAGACATTGCACGTCAAGCGGTTGATACGGCGGTGGCAGGAGAAAGTATCTGGCAAGCGGTACCTGCTACTAAGCGTGCTGAAATACTGCGCAAAATAGCTGATCTCTACGAAGAAAACTATGCTGAGCTGATGGCGATCTGTCAGATTGAAGCTGGCAAGACCATGCAAGATGGTATCGATGAGATCAAAGAAGCCGTTGATTTCTGCCGTTTTTATGCGGATGAAGCTGAACGTCTGGATGGTGTCGTCCATGAGTTTGCCGATTTATCTGGCAAGCTGTCACGTCAAGTGTACAAACCGCGTGGTACGTTTGTCTGTATCAGTCCTTGGAACTTTCCATTGGCTATTTATACGGGTCAAATTGTGGCAGCACTCGCGTCGGGCAACACCGTCGTGGCGAAACCTGCCGAGCAGACCAGCTTGGTTGCGCACTTTGCGGTACAGTTGATGCATCAAGCAGGCGTGCCAGTAGAAGCATTGCAGTTAGTAATTGGTGCGGGCGACGTTGGTGGGGCATTGACAGCCGCTGCTGATATTGCAGGTGTTATTTTTACTGGTTCAACTCAGACAGCACAGTACATTAATCAAAGCCTAAATAATCATGAAAAGGCCAGCGGTGAGCTGCCCGTGTTTATCGCTGAGACTGGCGGTCAAAACGCCATGATAGTTGATTCGACAGCACTACCAGAACAAGTGGTTAAAGATGCGGTTCTATCAGCGTTCGGTTCAGCAGGTCAGCGCTGTTCAGCTTGCCGTATTTTGTGCGTGCAAGAAGAAATGGCTGATGATTTGATTGAGCTGTTACAAGGTAATATGGCGGAGCTGTCTGTCGGCAATCCGTTATACGCTGCGACAGACGTGGGCCCAGTGATTGATGCAGATGCCAAGCAAGGTCTTGAAGCGCATATCGAGCGTATGCGTGATGAGCCGACTGCTACTATTTTGGCACAAACACCAATGAGTTCGAGCTCAGTGGTGAGCCAAGAGCAGTCTACTTTTGTATTGCCAACGGCGATCGAAGTAAACAGTATCGATGTGATCGGTGGTGAGCACTTTGGCCCAATTCTACATGTGCTACGCTATCAAGCGCGTGACCTAGATAAGCTGATTGATGCGATTAATGCCACAGGTTTTGGTTTGACCTTGGGTATCCATAGCCGTATTGAAAACACTACTGAACATATTGAGCGCCGTGCTGTGGTAGGTAATACTTATGTTAACCGTAACCAAATCGGTGCAGTCGTAAACGTACAGCCGTTTGGTGGCTGTGGCTTGTCTGGTACTGGCCCTAAAGCTGGTGGTCCGCATTATGTTGCTCGTCTGATGAAACTAAGTACTGAATCAACCAGTACGAATCAGTCAGGTGTTAATACCGCAGTGACGCAAAACCAATCTCAAACAACCACTCAATCAGAAATCGCGTAAGGAGTAGCAACATGGCGACAGAATTCAAAAAAAATCATGCCCAGGTTTGTGAATCTTGGCGACTGCTTGGCGCAGTCAATCGCGCTGTTTATCTACAAGCGGCTATTCCAAAACTGGCCTTACTCACGGGTGATGCCAACAAAGCAAAGCGCTTGTTTAATCATTTGTTGAATGAAGCACCTAGCCTAGATGAAGTGCATCGTATGACTGGTGCTACTGGTGAGTCAAATGATTTGTATGTGACGGCTCGTGGGAAAACCATGGTCATCGGTGGTGATTCTGCCAAAGCGATGGCAGTACTTGGTCAGTTAATAGCGGCACTTTTGACAGGTAATGAGGTGATATTACATTGCCCAAGCCAAGAAGAGATGTGCAATGAAGCGGCAAATATACTCTATGATGCTGGTATCAGTGATGACGTCATTAGCGTGGCAAACGACTCGCAAACGGTCACATTGTTATATATTGACCGTCTTGCGCAAGTTGCTGTCGCTGGCAGTCGCAGTGAAGTGCAGGAGATTAGCCAAGAGCTTGCCAACACCGACGGTATTTTGACTCAAGTGATTAGTGTGACCGATATGGAAGGTTTTTCGGAGATGCTAACACCTGATTATCTCCATCGCTTCGTCACTGAACGAGTAAAAACAATCAACACTACGGCTATTGGTGGTAATGCGAGCTTGTTGGAGCTTGGTACAGAGTAGTTGATTTTACCAATACCAAACAATAGAAATGGTGTTGGAATCTAATCGAATTGACACGACGGTCAGCGTTTATTTATTGATATTTTCAATGAATAAGCGTTGACCGTTTTTTTAATTAAAGGTTCAGCAGACATTAATTGCTCAATATTGATGAGTAAAAATACAATTTTATGAGTTGTGTATTAAATAAATATAATGATAATATGTAAGAACTTAACCAAAAGGTCAGCTTTAAACACAAAGTAGCAACCTTGCCCAACAGACCCTAAATACACGTTTATTTCAATCTTTATATCCACTTGTTGCGTAAACCTATTTGTTTAGACATCTTGTGACGATATTGAAGCACTCTCCTCAGTCAGATTAAGCTTGAGCAAGTCAGAAGTTCAGAAGGCAGTCAGCTTATCCCATATGCTTATAGATATTTTTATTGATTTAGGTTTGACTAACAGTTGATCCTACTTTGGGAACAGTGTGCGACCGCATTGCATAACTTCCTCTCAGAGTTTAAATTAATTTTCTATATAACTTTTACCCTGATAGCCGAGTATTGCCATGATCAGTTTTTATCTAAATGGAAAGTTTCATGAGATAGCCGACCTTAATCCTAATACAACCGTTCTTGAGTATTTACGTCTGCACGAAAGGCAGAGTGATACGAAAGAGGGCTGCGCTAGTGGAGACTGCGGTGCGTGTACCGTTATGGCACAGCCGTTACTTACTAATGGTAATGAGACTGCCAATCCCACGCCTTTTTATACCCTAAATTCCTGCATTACCTTGTTATCATTGATGGATGGACATCATTTGATGACCGCGGCTTATCTCGCAGACAATCCTGAGAATCATCCAGAGCGTGCCTCCTTGCATCCTGCGCAACAAGCGATGGTGGACTGTCACGGTTCGCAGTGCGGCTTTTGTACGCCAGGATTTGTCATGTCATTGGCAAGTGTTTACGAAAATCATCGTTTGCAAAAAGTGAAAGATGCGACGACAGATGAGCTAAGTTATGATGATATTGTTGCTTCAATATCAGGAAATTTATGCCGCTGTACGGGTTACCGCCCGATTATTGAAGCTGGTTTGGCAATGGCAGATATTGGTCAGCAACGAGATACTGCGAAGGCAGCACAGAAAGATCTTACGCTAGCATTAGCGACGGATGCGATGGCAAATCGTAAAACAGCTGATCCACTACACACAAACATTATCACTCCTGCATTGACTCACGGTTCACAGAAATTATTTATACCACAGACTATTGATGAGCTGAATCAAGTATTAGCAGCGAATCCGAAGGCAACGATTTGGGCTGGTGGTACAGATTTGGGCCTAAGTGTGACGCAGCATTTTATCGACCATGACGTTATTATTCAGCTATCTGCCATTGATGAGTTGAAATCTTGGTCATTAAATGATGGAGAGAAAAGTGTAGCGCCAACATCTACAAAATCGTTAGTGCTTGGTGCTGGTATGAGCTACAAGAAAATGCTGCCTGTACTTGAGCAGTATTTTCCTGAGTTTGCAGCATTGTTTGAGCGTATTGCCTCTCCGCAAATCCGTAACATGGGGACGATCGGTGGCAATATCGCTAATGCATCACCGATTGGTGATTTACCGCCTGTCTTATTAGCATTAGATGCGCAGGTTCATTTACGCCATTGCGATACGGATCGTAATAGTGATGAGTCTCCAGCGTATTACACTGATGAAACCCTACCTCTATCTGAATTCTTTTTGGATTATAAAAAAACCAAGCTACGTGCAGGCAGTTATGTTGTCGCCATTCATATCCCGCTATTACAAGACAATCAGCACTTATTTATTCATAAGATAAGTAAACGCTATGAAGATGATATTTCTGCCTGTCTACTTGCGGCAAGGATCGATGTATCGGTAAATGATATGACGATTGATAATGTAAAATTTGGGCTGGGCGGTATGGCTGCAATACCTTTGTTGGCTGAAAAAACTCAACAAGCATTAATTGGAAAATCTGTGGCGGTCGACAGTTTCGAGAAAGCCGCGAAAATGCTACCGATGGATGTCTCACCAATGACGGATGTCAGAGCCAGTCGTGAGTATCGTATGCATGTGGTGCAGCGGCTATTGGTCAAGTGCGGCAAGCAGTTAGTCGCAGCGGGGCAATCAACAAGCGTCTCATAGAGATTGGCGATTTATAAACTCGCCATAAGCTTTGCTTGCCCAAAATTGTTATGCATTACATACAGATATTTATAACAGTTATGATTTTGCGACCGTGATTTTTTGATATGGTTTTTATTGGATTAGCTCTTAATAATTATATTTCTATCAAATCAAGTATTTATGATACCCGTCGCAACATAGCTTTTATCATACCGTCAAACCATCAATAGCCAAGTGTATAGGTGAGAGGTTTGACCAAAAATATAAGAGATCACCATCATTCTTCATCATTCTTCATTATTTGACAGCGACAGTATTCGACGCGTCCGCCCACCCAAAAACAAAATTGGTACCAGTGCCAAACATGACAGTGCGATCAGCCATGTGATGGGTACGGCGACTTATGTCGATGACATACTGAAACCGCAAGGCACTCTACATTTAGCCATCGGTAAAAGTATCCATGCGCATGCACGCGTGTTGAGCATGGATTTCAGTGCAGTAAGAGCCGTTGATGGAGTAATAGACGTAATTACCTTTAAAGATATTCCGGCTAAAACCGATATCGGTCCTGTATTTGATGGCGATCCATTGATGGTGGATAAGGTTGCTGAGTATGTGGGTCAGACCTTGTTCGTCGTCGTTGCAACCAGTCATCGTGCTGCCAAAAAAGCCACGCTCAAGGCAAAGATAGAGTATGAGCCTTTGCCAGCGATACTCACTATTGAAGAAGCATTAAAGCAATCACAGTTTGTACGTCCTAGCCATTTTATGACGCGTGGTGATTCTCAAGCAGCGATTGACAGCGCTTATACTCGCATTGCAGGTCATATTCATATGCTGGGTCAGGAGCATTTTTATCTAGAAGGTCAGGTATCATATGTCGTGCCTTGTGATGACGGTGGGCTCGAAGTCTACACCTCCTCACAGCATCCTAGTGAAGTACAGCAGCTCGTCGCTGAGGTTATTGATCTGCCTTTTCATGCTGTGACGACAGTCGTACGTAGAATGGGTGGCGGGTTTGGTGGTAAGGAGACGCAAGCCGCTGCGTGGGCCTGTCTGTGCGGTATCGTTGCCAAACGCCATAATGTGCCAGTGAGCATGCGTTTAGATCGCCAAGATGACATGGTGGTGACGGGTAAACGTCACGAGTTTGCTAACCGATATGACGTTGGTGTCAATGACGAGGGTCAAGTGCTCGGTGTTGATATGCAGTTAGCTGGATTGTGTGGCTATTCGCCTGATTTGTCTGATGCTATCGTCGATCGCGCGATGTTTCATTGTGATAATGCTTATTATTATCCAGCGGCACAGATAGCTGGTCACCGTTGTAAGACGCATACCGTATCCAATACGGCTTATCGGGGTTTCGGTGGTCCGCAGGGTTTGCTAACGGCCGAATATATGATGGATCATATTGCCTATACGCTAGGCAAAGATCCGCTACAAGTACGTTTGGCGAACTTATACAAAGATGGTCAAAGCACTCATTATGGGCAGCCGATTGAGCATTTTGATTTAGTCACTATCATGCAAACGTTGGCAGACGATAACCAATACGATAAACGCCGACAGCAGGTTACAGCGGCCAATAAAAAAGCGGCAGCAGAGGGCAGTGATAAACGCTGGGGTCTGGCATTGACGCCTGTTAAATTCGGTATCTCGTTTACCGTACAACATTTGAATCAAGCCGGTGCGCTGGTACATATTTATACCGATGGTAGTATTCAGATCAACCATGGTGGTACTGAAATGGGGCAAGGGTTGTATGTAAAGATTGCCCAAATTGTCGCCAATGAATTCGACGTGGATGTAGATACGGTTAAAGTCACGGCGACCCGTACAGATAAAGTTCCAAATACATCGCCGACAGCGGCTTCTTCTGGCACAGATATCAATGGCAAGGCGGCACAGAATGCTTGTATCACGGTTAAACAACGCTTGATTGAGTTTGCTGCTGAACATTTTGACGTTATCAAGGAGGAGATTAGGTTTGAGCGTAATCACGTTCATATCGCTGATAAAAATATATTAACGTTTGCTGAGTTGGTGATATTGGCGTATCAGCACCGTATCAGCTTGTCTTCGACCGGTTACTATAAAACCCCAAAGATTTTTTATGATCGCTCAAAAGCATGGGGTCGTCCATTCTTCTATTTTGCACTTGGGGCATCCTGTTCTGAAGTCGAAATTGATATCTTAACGGGTGAGTATAAAGTGCTACGCTGTGACATCCTGCATGATGTTGGACAGTCAATCAATCCAGCCATTGATATTGGTCAGATTGAAGGTGGGTTTGTCCAAGGAATGGGTTGGTTGACCGCTGAAGAGTTAATTTGGGACAAGAAAGGCAAGTTGGCTTCTAACGGTGCCGCGAATTATAAAATTCCAACCGCTCATGACTTACCAAAGCAGTGGAGCGTGAAACTGTTCGATCGCAAAAACGAAGAGCAGACTATTTATAACTCTAAAGCCGTCGGTGAACCACCGTTCATGTTAGCCGCTAGTGTTTGGTGTGCGATAAACAATGCCATTGCAAGCGTCGGTGATTATAAGAAAAACCCAGAGCTGACCATGCCAGCTACGCCAGAAGCTGTATTGAAATCTGTCATGCGCTTACAAGGCCAAGCGTGGGAGATTTTAGAGCGTATAGATACTGATGCGGTTGAAAGCTTGACCTCAGTGGATGATAACTGCGGTATCGATGATGATCGAGTACAGCCACAACAAGTGCCTCATAGCAAAGATATCCATTTGCCAG
>NZ_JBQSXG010000065.1:0-17942 GCF_052378005.1 Psychrobacter sp. AOP31-B2-9 | reverse complement strand
ACTTAATAAATAGTAGATAAGTTTAGAGTCTGCTTTAAATATTCAACACTCAAAATTAATAAACAATTACTTTTAAAGCTTATAATCATGTACCGCATCGATAAACACTTTTGCGTTATCAGGGTTGACCCACTGAGTGATGCCATGACCTAAGTTTGCTATATAACCTGTTTTTTCGCCACTAGCATAAGCACTATCAAGCATCGCATTAACTTCAGAACGAATAGTCTCAGGTGATCCATAAAGCGTCGCTGGATCTAAATTTCCTTGAACGGCTTTGCTACGTTGTGGTTGATTGTACTGTTTGGTTAGCTCACGCTGACTATCCGTCAAAACTTGTCTAGCACGATCAATCGGCATCGTCCAATCCAGACCCAAAACATCCGCTTCACTATCCGCTTGAATATCTAGCCACAATCCACCACCTTTAGTGAATAATACTACTGGTACTTGTGGGTGGCGTACCTTTAGCTCAGCGATAATACGTTTATTATAAGCGTGAGAAAACTCGATAAATTGACGATGGCCAAGCGCCCCACCCCAACTATCAAATATCTGTAATATTTGAGCACCAGCAACCACCTGCGCGTCTAAATAATCGATAACCGACGTTGCCAATTTATCCAATAATTGATGCAAAAACTGAGGATTGCTGTATAAAAAGCCTTTGGTATAGCGGTAATCTTTTGAGCCGCCACCTTCTACCATGTAAGTAGCCAGTGTCCAAGGACTACCAGAAAAACCAAATAGGGGCACTTGCCCATTCAAAGCCTTACGAATGCTCGTTACCGCACGCATAACATAGTCAAGAGAGTCATTGGGCTCTAACACTGGCAATCTATCAAGATCGGCTTGCTGACGGATAGGATGCTTGAACTTTGGACCTTCGCCAGCTTCAAAATATAGTCCCAATCCCATTGCATCAGGGATAGTCAAAATATCACTGAATAAGATAGCAGCGTCTAAATCATAACGACGTAATGGCTGTAAAGTCACTTCAGTAGCACGGTCAGTATCTCTGCATAGGCTCATGAAATCACCTGCATCGGCACGAGTCGCCTTATACTCTGGTAAATAACGGCCAGCTTGACGCATCATCCAAACGGGCGTGGTGTCGATCGTCTCAAA
Source organism: Psychrobacter sp. AOP31-B2-9 (assembly GCF_052378005.1). Taxonomy (NCBI): domain Bacteria; kingdom Pseudomonadati; phylum Pseudomonadota; class Gammaproteobacteria; order Moraxellales; family Moraxellaceae; genus Psychrobacter; species Psychrobacter sp. AOP31-B2-9. The sequence goes on along the minus strand of NZ_JBQSXG010000065.1, from coordinate 16,814 downwards.
TCGCAATGCTCGGAGCAATCTGTCATTTTTTAAGGGCGCAAAGTCTTGCTGAACTGAGTTACTGCTATCTGAAGCACTCATGTGCAAATCTCCAAAATATCACAGCTTTCATCATGATCAATGTAAGCTGTGATAAATACAATAAGTTGAATAAAAAGATATGAAATATTTACAATATATAAGTATGGATAGATAAGGATAACTATTATCCTATAGCCTGTATTTACCTTTATATGACTTGCATACTAGGGCGTGTCCTCATTTTAAAAATGGTGATAAAAATGAGATAAACTGCAGTCAAACAAGGAAAATAGCGCAGATAATATCGAGATATTAATCAGCTATTTGACGCCGTTTGGCAAGATTTAGCCATTTTTAACCCATTTAGATGATTATCGATTGAATTGAGGACACGCCCTAACGTTTGCCATACAATCCATAAACTATACTGTGAGTGCTAAATTATCACGGTGTACCATAACCACACGCTCTTCATTACTACCAAAAATCTTATCGAATTGCTCTGTACGCTCACGTGCTGCTCGATGCGCATCATCCGATGAAAAGTTTACTTGTCCAACGGCGATACGCTCGCCAGTATCCTGATGAATAATTTCAACCACATCACCTTCATCAAAACCACCACGCACTTCTACCACACCAACTGGCAATAGACTTTTATTAAGTTCAGTCAACGCCTTTGCTGCACCCGCATCGACCACTAAGCTGCCTGACATACGCAAGTGAGCTGCGAGCCATTGCTTACGAGCGATGATTTTATCTTCATCGTTGGTTGTCAATAGTGTACCAACCGCTTCACCTGACACCACACGAGTGATGACATCATCAATAGCACCGCTCACGATAACAGTTGGGCAACCACCCATTGCAGCCAAACGACCAGCACGTATTTTGGTCAACATACCACCACGTCCAAGTTTACCGCCATCCCCTGCTATATCAAACAAGTAATCAGCCATGGCACGCTCTTGGCGAATCATTTTAGCATTAGGGTTATCACGTGGATTATCAGTAAAAACACCTTTTTGATCCGTTAAGATAATGTACAAATCAGCATTAACCATTGCTGCTGCCATTGCCCCTAAAGTGTCGTTATCACCAAATTTAATTTCATCAATAGTAATGGTGTCATTTTCATTGATGACTGGTAGCACATGCCACTCTAGTAGTTGAGTCAACGCACCCGTAGTATTGAGATAACGGCTGCGGTTAGACAAATCATCATGAGTCAATAATAGTTGCGAGCTTTGGATACCATGCTGAATCAATGCTGACCACCAGGTTTCAATCAAACCCATTTGACCGATAGAAGCACAGGCCTGTAGTGCTGCTAATTTTTTAGGGCGTTCCTCAAGGTCCATACGTACCACACCTTCAGCAACTGCACCTGACGATACCAATAGTACTTCGATGCCTTGCTTATGTAGTTTAGCAATTTGCTTTGCCCACTCATATATGGCAGTTCGATCGAGCCCTCGACCGTTATTGGTTAATAACGATGAGCCAATCTTGACAATAACGCGCTGAATGTCAAAGTTGCGAGTTTGTTTAACAAATCGTGCTTCTTCGACCGTGTTTTCTATGTCATCTGCCATATAAACTCCTGTTTATTTTGTGAATTGATTAGGGATTGATTTAAAAAATTCAGATATATTCACGTAAACTCATTAGCTTACGTGTTGTAGTTTCTTAATAATTTTAACTGCTTGATCATATTAACTTACGTAGGTGAACTCAAAAAAATTTATTTAAGGAACATAAACTACTTCGACGCCATCATCATCATCGAAATCATCATCGTCGCTTAAGTCCACCCCTTCACGCGCTGCTTTACGAGCTGCACGATACGCTTCACGCTGTGCTTCAGTGTTGAGACGCACTTCTGCTTCTAAACGTTCAAAACGATCTTTTTGGGCTTCAGCGAAGATAGGGTCTTCTATTTCACGCTCGCGCTCAAGCTCAATCTCATTCATCAAGTGATATTTAACAGCGTCAACACCTTCACCAGTCAATGTAGCGGTACGGAAGACAATACCTGTCCAGCCAAGCTCTGCCACGATATGTGTGCAAAGTGCATTCAAGTCTTCTTCATTGACCTGATCTATTTTATTCAATACTAGAATTTGTGGTAAGTTTGCCAGCTCAGGTGAAAAACGCTCAAGTTCGTTTAAGATAACACGGGCGTTATCAACTGGGTCACTACCATCAACAGGATTGACATCAACTAGGTGTAACAGACGACGCGTACGCGCAACATGTTTTAGGAAGCGAATGCCAAGTCCGGCACCTTCTGACGCACCTTCAATCAAACCTGGGATATCGGCCATCACAAATGAGCGATGACGACCGATATCAACCACACCCAAGTTAGGTACAAGTGTGGTAAATGGATAGTCGGCCACTTTTGGTCTCGCCGCAGAAACTTGGCGAATAAAAGTGGATTTACCAGCATTAGGTAAGCCAATTAGACCAACGTCAGCTACTACTTTTAGCTCAAATTTAAGAACCTTTAACTCACCTTCAAAACCAGAGGTTGCTTTACGCGGTGCTTGGTTAGTAGAGCTTTTAAAATGAGTGTTACCTAAACCACCATCGCCACCTTTGGCAATCAGTAATGTCTGGCCGATTTCAAGCAAATCACCCAAGACTTCATCAGTCTCAGTATCAACCACAGTCGTACCGATAGGTACAGGTAGATAAAGGTCATCAGAGCCTTTGCCTGAACAGTTTCTACTGTGACCATTCTCAGCTCGCATAGCATCGTGACGACGAGTATAGCGATAGTCAACTAAGGTATTGGTGTTATCCTCTGCAATGACATAAACATCTCCGCCCTTGCCACCATCACCACCATCGGGGCCACCACGTGGGACATATTTTTCTCGGCGAAAACTGGCGATTCCGTTACCACCGTCACCTGCTTTTACCGTTACGACGGCTTCATCAATAAATCGCATTTTACGTTCCTTAATTTACAATCCAGTCAATATACTGGTTACAACCAACGGCTGTATTTTAGGTGTTTACTATATTGTCATGCCACAATGATTGCAGCAAGTATTTTGCTGTTGGCATTATAACAATAAAACCCGATAACCAATCAGACTATCGGGTGTTTGGGATACATCATTTAAAATTATGCCCAAATCTCTAGCTATAATACCAATTAGAGAGTTAGGTTTAATGATAATGGCAGTATCTTATGATTTTTAATGCTACGTAGGGTTACCGTCTTATGCAGGAATCTGAGCGTAGCTGATGCCGGCCATTTGTGTCGCCAAACGCAATACCTGAGTACTATAACCTACTTCGTTGTCATACCAAACATATACGATGGCTTGATTACCAGTCAAAATAGTCGCTTGAGCATCGATGATACCGACATGAGTCGTACCAACAAAATCCGTTGATACTGCTTCTGTAGAATCTGTATAAGCAATCTGCGACTGCCAAGTACTACTGTTGGCAATTTTGCGCAAGAATTCATTTAAGGCATCAGCACTTTCTGGTGCAGTCTTCAGATTCAAATTCAAAATCGCTAAGCTGACATTTGGCGTTGGTACGCGGATGGCATTACCTGTCAGTTTACCACTTAATTCTGGTAGTGCTTTGCCTACTGCTTTTGCGGCACCAGTACTAGTGATAACCATATTCATCACAGCACTACGACCACGGCGATCTGACTTGTGATAATTATCAACCAAGTTTTGATCATTGGTAAATGAATGAATGGTCTCTACGTGACCGTTTTCGATACCGTATTCATCATTTAGTACGTTTAGCGTTGGTGTGATAGCGTTGGTCGTACAGCTGGCAGCACTGACAATCGTATCATCACCAACAGTGTCATTATTCACACCATACACAACGTTTTTGATATCGCCACCAGCTGGTGCTGTTAGCAGTACTTTCTTCACACCTGTTGATTGTAAGTGCTTACCAAGACCTGCTTCGTCCTTCCAGATACCCGTGTTATCAATGACTAGCGCATCGTCGATACCATAAGCAGTATAATCGATAGTACTCGGATCGTTAGCATAGATAACTTGGACAAAACGGCCGTTAATAATCATGCCGTTATTGTCATCATCAATGCTGATACCACCCAAAAATCTACCGTGGATTGAATCACGCTCAAGCAATGAAATACGCTTGGCCAGATCGCCAGCTGCTGCTGGACGTACGACGATAGCTTTTAATTGCAAACCTTTTGCGCTTGATGCTTGTGACAGTAATAAGCGCGTTAAGATACGACCAATACGACCGAAACCATACAATACAACATCTGTTGCACCATTGACAGCACCAGCACTATTGATAGATTGTAATGCAGCTTGTACGTCAGTGTCGTTAGCAATCAGTTGACCAACATCGATGCGAGTAGCTTGGATGTCCTTGCTCTCTGCAATAACCTTTACCATGGCTAGCGTATCAGCGATATCGATAGGTTTTGCATTATTATCGCGTAGTGCTACTTTTTGGTGTAGCGCTAATATCTGACCAACCGAGGTAGAGTCTAGCGTTTCGCCGAACAAGGTCACTTGTACGTCTTGATTATTATAAAGCTTATTCAATAACCCCATAAGCTCAATTGCTTGTTGTTCTTGATTATTATAGTTGCTTAAGTGGTCTTGATGTAATTGGCGTAAGGTATCAGCGTTGCTCACGAGAAACATCCTTATGGTCAGTAATGTATGATCAGTAAAGTACAAAGAAATATGAATTATATGTTATCTAAGCAATCACCCTAATGTGGCCAGCAAACATTATTAGTCTACGTCATCGGCTACCGAGTAATTAGAACGCCTAGATTTTAGCCTAAAATGCCCAATTTTGCCAGTGATAACCGATTCACCATTGTCTATAAAACATTTTATTAAATGATGCTGGTTATCATAAAAATAAAGGCAACGTATTATGCTACCTTTATTTTTGTTAATGCAAAGGTTGTTCGATCATAATGGTCCAAGAAATCAGATTAATCTAAGAAACCACATTAATCTAAGGAACCAGATTAATAGTTTGGTTGGTTTGCGGCGTTAGCTTAAATTCTTTTAAGTCATAACCTTGTTGTTGAGCAATCTGGCGATACTTAGAATAGGTTTCTTGACTGATATTTGGTGAGCGGGCCAATAACCACAAATAGTCTTTATCAGGTGTACCAACCAGTGCTGTTTTGTAATCAGCATCACGTGCTAATACCCAGTAATCAGCTCGGCCAACTGGCAACCAACGAATCCACGATGGCAAGAACGTCACTTTCAACTTACTGCCTGTATCATCATCTGGTTTGGCAAGACCTTCAGCAACAATTTCAGCACCGTCTTCACCTACGCACTTATTGGTGACAGTAATACCTGAGCTATCCGTTTTCTCAGCATAATTGGCTGTGACGTCACTGGCACAATTGCGTTGAAAATACATTGGCAAACGCCCAATCTCATACCAGGTACCAGCATATTGTTTGAGATCAACGCTATCTACTGTGGTTGGTGTATTGGCAGACTTATGAATGATTGCACTTGGCTCGATTGCTAACGTTTCTGTCGTCGTGTTGCTGGACATTGCATCAGAGCTTATGTCCGGCGTGGCGGCATACGCTGAAAACGCTGCTAATGGTATGATAATCGCTAACGCGATACCTGTGTGCTTAATAAGTCCATTCATAAAGATACGCTCCGGTATGTCTTTATATGATGAGTGAGTAGCACCCAATGAGAAATCGTTTTTTTGTCCAAAACCTTTGTGTCCAAGGTCATCTCTTGAATGACTCGTTTGATGCGCTAAAGACGCTGACTTCAGCACTGCTTCTTTGATTAGAGCTTTTGACTGCTTAACGCTATCAATCGTATACACGTCTGTATTATCGTCATTAATACTATTAAGATTTTTGACATCGCTACGCGTTGAAGCCTTGCGCTCGATATCGTCACGATCTGTCCTATCGAGTTTTTTTACCTTTAATAGGCTGTTGTCGGCACTCTTATATCCAAAATATTTGGCTTGTGAAGACGTATCTCTCACCAAACGTTTCAAGTAATTATCATTCAAAATGTCATGTTTGTAACTGTCATCGTTACTCGCATAATCCGTCTGCCGTGCATTATCATTATTCAGATAATCGCCGCCCGACTGACTAACCTGCTGGAGTTGAGAACCGGATTCCTGCATATCAGACCGTACTGACTGAGGTAACTTATTGGTTTTCATAGCTATACCATATTTGTAGTGGCTGTTTATAAGGATGTTCAGAGAAGTTGTGATAAGCCATACACTTATCAAAAATCACTTATACCATCCACGCAAATCAGAATAGCAAGGAACACATCTGCAAGTACTAGAACTAAGCAATTCTAATGTAGCCAATTATAATTTGGGGGTGCGGTATTAAGAACTCTGTAATCAGGTCAACTATATTAATAGCGACGCCACGACTAAAACAGTGTCACAATGTAGGAAAACGCAACGGTTTGTAAGTAATTATGAATTTATGCTGTAGAACAAACACATAGTTACTTATATGGTTATTTATATAGTTACTGATTAAGGCTTGTTAAAAAACTGACGAATACCTGCAACACTGATACCACCATGGACCAATGCTTGATCGATCATCTCAGGAGATAAACCGCCCAAACCAATCACCGGCATATCCGCCAGCTGTGCCAATTCTGACCATGATTCCCAGCCTAGTGGCATCGTATCTGGATGCGTTTGGGTGGTTAATACTGGCGATATAAAAATCGCAATAACGGGTGGCAACTGTTGCTGTATTCGATGATCAGCAAGCTCATTAGCCGCATGAATACTGGCGCTATCATGACAGCTGACGACTAGTGGCAGATTGCTTAATAGACTACGGTCAGGCAGCGCTCTAGTATTATCAGACCATTGCATCAATGCCGTGTGAGTTAAATGATAAGCAACGTTTTGACTAGTGTTGCTTTTAGACGAAGGCGACTGTTCAGTGTGTAACGTATGGCTATTATAGTAGGGAACAATGGCTTGAATGTCTGGTCGCTTATCCATCAATTGCGCGGCTATGTTTTCTAAGCCATCTGCCTTTATTCGAATATAAACCCAAGACTTTGGCATTAAGTGTTCTTGATGATATTGCAACCATGCTGCCACTGGATCTACACACTCGCTAAATTGTACCAATGGATAAGTGATCGCTATGTTCTCTGGCACTTTTAACCACTCTAGAATGGTTTTATTGGCAGCGGGTAATTGGTACTCGCCTGCCAATAAACTAGATTTATTGACCCACGTTAGCGCCTGCCCTTCTAACCCATAGTCACAATGCTGATACTGCTCATATTGCTGTACGGTTAGCTCAATCTTGTAAACCTGTAGACTCACTTGCTTATCAGCATAATCATGATGCAAACGGCCAAGCTTGACGATAGTATTGCCATGAATAGCGATACCTGTTTCTTCGGCAACTTCTCGAATCAATGCCTGTTCGGCATTTTCATGAGTCTCGATTTTACCGCCTACAAACTCATAGCGATTGCCTTGATGCTGCTCAGCACTTCTAAACCCAAGTAAGTATTCATCTTTATAATAAATCACAGCAACCGCCACGTTTACGGCGCTTGTTTTTTTATTTGGAAATAGGCTGGCTGCTTGATTATTTACCTTTGTTGCCATAAGGCTATCCTTTATTACTGTCTTTATTTGAAAACTAACTACATTAAAATGCCGAATGAGTAAAAATAAACATAAGTAATTGATTATAAATAATTTATTTTTTAATTTTTTAATTTATCGACGTTTTATAACGGTTTCTTTAGATAAGTTTACATAATAACTGCATTTTATTTTATCAATTAGCTTGCAAAATCTTTCAATCTAAATGATAATTATTATCGTTAAGAACAACTGATTATTTATTGTTCTCATTACTCAGCCAATTTTTATCAAAAGGAATTTATTATGAGCATGGTTATCTCTCGTTATTTGAACTGCCGCGAAAACCGTCTACCTACTCTACAATCACAGCATCTGTTTGCTCTAACCAAAGAGGTACGTATTGAGCATGAAGGTGAAGAATATCGTCTACGCCTAACTCGTAATAATCGCTTGATCCTCACCAAATAAACCTGTGTTCACAGAACACAAGCCTACCTATAAAAAAACGCCTTCATTAAAAGGCGTTTTTTATTGGCTGAAAGCTAGGGCGTGACCTCAGTATTCGCATATATCATTTAGAACCGCCAGCTATAAACTACATCAATCGCGTTTTCTGTGGCTGAGCTTGCTTCGACATAGATACGGCGTGTCAGCTGATAGCGAGCCGATAGCGTACTCTCTGCATTAAACACACCTACTCCATAGCGGATATATAAGTCAGGGGTCACATAACCCGTGACATTGACATTGGTATCCTCGCTACTGCCTGATGCATCTACCGTAAGACCTTGCAAACCAAATGCTTGACCTATCTGATTGGTTAAGCTACGCGTGCCACTAAGCCCGAAACTGAGTCCAGCTGCTGCTAAATTATTGGTAACTTCTGATTTAAACCCTTGCTCACTAATTTGCGTCGCACCTGTACTAGTGAGACGACCTGTGACCAATGCATTCATTGCTTGCTGCTGAGTCAGCCCTGCATTATTAAAGACGATGATATTTGGTGTTTCGGCATCCCCTTTGACCCGTAGACCTACCGTTTTACTCTCAATGGTTTTCACGGCTTCAATACTTAAGCTCGGGTTCATAACATCGCCATCGAAACGCACTTGACCATAATTAAGCTCTAAACTTTGACCAAAGGCATTGATATCGGTTCGGCGTGACACCTGCACCACACCCTTGGCACGCATGACTCCTGTATCATTTTGAGTGATATTGATCGCGCCAGCCAAAGGAATAACCGCACCAAATCCACGGAAGTTGATATCCTCACCCAAATCAATACCAACATTGGCATTGATAGACCAAGGTTTTGAAATAGCCAATACTTCATCAACATTACCAATCAGACGACGATCGAGCACAACAGCATCTTCGGTTTGAGTAACAATGTCTTCACTGGCTGCTGGTGGACGAATGGTTGCTGACGGTACACTAATCGCACCTTTAATATCGACATAACTGTCCTCTGGGCGCACGATAATATCAATATCAGGATTAATTTCAGCCACTAATAAAGGTGGCTGCGTAATCACTAAACCCTCACCAACAATGCTCAGCTTGGCTTGTAGTTTTTGTTGCCAATCAATCGTTCCGGTCAAAGTTCCTGTACCTGTACCACTGTTAAACGTACCATCTAAGGTCGCTTGTGTACCACGAATTTTGGCATTAGTATTTACATTGGTTAAATTAATTGGCAAATCCAACATTGCAATGCGACCATTCTCTAGTTTTACGTCACCATAGAACTGCGGCTTATCTAAAGTACCACCCAATCCACCTGCCATTGTGACATTTCCTTGTAGGGCTCGCATACCTGGAAAGAAAGGCTTAAGTATCGCTAGGTTAAGCTCGTTAAGCACTAAGGCACCAGAGATTGGTTTCGTTGCTTTATAAGGGTCGACAATGACCTCGGCATAGCCACGAGCACCATGACCTGTATTGATATCTGTGCGCAGCTTAATGCCTTCTGGAACTGATAAAGCAATGAGAGAGACTCGCTTATAAGGCAGGGTGACAGAAGTACTACTACCATCCTGCACCAAGCCAATTTTGCCATTATCCGAGTATAAAGTGGTATTGATGGTTGGTGGACGTCCATTTTGCCAGCCAACAATGGCCTTACCATTAATCTTGGCCGACCAATCAATATCTTCGGGTAAGAATACTGACAATAATGACGTATCTAAATTCTGTAGGGCAACATCAACCTCGCCTGTATCCGCTGATGCGATTAGGTTTTTGCGTAAACACAGCTTGCCCGTTTGGTCAGCAGCTTGCCAACAATGCGCAGCCATCTGTATCTTAAAATCATTACTGTTGCCATTCTGCTCATAAGGTAAATTAACAATCAGTTGTGCTGGTTGCAGCTGGTTTAAAGTCGCATACTGAGACTGAAGACGGCCTTCACCAATAACGCCAGACCAACTCATTTTATCTCGATTAAAGCCACCTTTAACCCTTGCACCAATAGTAAGCTGTTCATTAGCAATATCAAGATCGACCACATGTGCTTTTTCAGTACCGTTAAATGAGGCCTTAACACTTTCAAAACTTTGCCCAGAAGCATCTAAGCCTTCAGCAGTTATGATAAGCTGACTTGGACTATTTGCTAAATTGACCAGCTTTCCGCGAACACGACCTTCGCGTAAAACAAAACCAGGTAGCGCAATACGCTCACCCACCAAGTCAATATAAATGGTTGGTAGTGCTTGACCTGCTGGCTGTGATAATGTCGCACCACCTGTTACTTTACCAGCCAACTGATCTGAGAGCTGGTCCAAACTGGTGATGTTTATTTTAGTTTGCAACTGCTTAGCATCACCATTAGCAGTGACGTAATTGTCACCCCAACGTAATACGAGGTTATCCGCATTTAAACTATCAATCAACGCATTTACTTTCTGATATTGCGCCTGAGCATTTTGTGCTTGCAGATTTTTAAAATAACTGGCTAAATCTGTTGGTAGGCGCATTTTTGCAGCCAAGCTGCCTTTAGCGCTCAAGGTTTGACCTTTTAACGTACCACTTAAATCAACTTGTTTAATATTAATAGTTTGCTGCGTGTCACTCCAACGCCCATCTGTATCTATACTACCCGTGATAACGCTTGGTGTGTCTTTTAGGAAATAACCCACATTGAAACGGTCCATCACTGCATTGATATCCCACGCAATGCCTTGACGTACATCAACGGTGCCTTTGGCGTCAATACTACCTGCTGCACCCACATGACGGAATTGCTTGATACGAATTAGCTGATCATCACCACTGGCATCAATCGTCAACTTACCTGCTGGCAGTTGCTCAGCATCTAGCACGCCATCAAAATCTACCGCAAAACGTTGTAGCTTACCTGCTGCATTTGCATTGTTAGAAGAGGCAGCTTGCCATTCACCACTGGTTTTTAGATCACCTGTCAAAATCGCTGGATTGTTGGGTAAAAAATAACCCAAGTTGAATTCATTAAAGCGACCCTCTATTGTCCAGCCCATATTTTTACGTAAATCAATAACACCTTTTGCTTTTACCGCACCAGCCTCGCCGTTATAATTTAGTTTACGGATGCTAATCAGATTTGGTGTTCCAGCAGCATCAATAGACAGTTGACCATTTGGTACATCTGCTGTATCCACCTTCCCATCAAAACGCGTATCAAATACAGACAACTCGCCATCGATGATGTCAATACTAGCATCACCACCACCGGTTATACCGATAGTACGGCTATCTTGCGTGGCGTCAAGTTGTGTCTGCAAATCAGTATTATTTAAGGTAATAATATGGCGCTGACCGCCAACACCATTTTTGGTGATATTTAATAAACGCCCACGTGCACTTATACTACCGGTTAGACGCTCAAGCGGTAAGTCACTACTATATTTTTTCGGTAATAATTCTTTGGTACTGGCATCAACCTGCCATGTCAATGGACCATTTGCGTTCTCTAGCTTAATCTGTCCTGTGCCAGATAGATCGCCCACAATGCCATCATAGTTAAGGCGGTTGATATTAATAATATCACCTGATTTTCGCACACGCACATCATAACGGCCTTTGGGTGCGACACTGAGCTCATTAACCACTGTATTAGCATTCACTACTAGCTGTGAGTCACGAATAATGACATCTGCCTGTCCATTCGGACTATCAATATTACCGATATTAGGCACATCACGGCGAACCAGATTTTGCCATTTCGCATTGATATACCAAGGGGCCGACTGTGTGGATTTCGCTGACACCTTACCACTGGCTATCTTCGCATTGACATGCTCACCATCACGTTGGAGTAAGTCTGCATCAATTTGTGTATTGCCAGCATTGTTCTGCTGCTGATAATGTAACGACAGCCTACCATTAAGCGTTTGTGGTGCGTATGCTTTAAAGTCAGCATAATCATCAGGAATGGCACGGCGAATATCAAAATTACTACCCGTCGCTCGTATTGTAGCATCGAAGCTATTTTTCCAATCTAAAATACCCTGCAATACCAGGCGTCCAGCAGGTACATCAGCATCCAAACGATCAATGCGTAACTGACTATCAGCGATGACCGCACGGCCTTGGTAATGACCTGAAGGAATATCTTTAGCCGTCAAATCGGTATTGATGCGCAGACGTATCTCAGAGATCACACCTTCTGCGGTAGCTGTCCCACTTGTTAAGCGAATATCTTGCTCTTCAGCATAAGGAATTAAGATGTCGTCCCATTGTAGTTTTGCCCGAAAAGGCGAATCACTATCCAACCCCTGCACGATAAAATCACCACTAACATCGCTGTCATTGTAGCGACTACGTATTTTACCTACCGTACGTTTCAACGTACCTGTTGCAGTAATATTTAGTGGGTCAATATAGGCTTGTTCTAGTGCACTCACTTCTGCAATAGCACTTAAATCTAGTGGATAATCACCTTGTAGATCAATCTCACCTTGTAAGGCGCTAATATTGACAATATCAGCATACTGTAAATCACCGCGAGCAATTTCCACCATGCTACCGACCCATGTCAAATCACGAGCAACGATATTGTGAATAACAATAGGATCTTGTGTGACTTGTTTATAAGTAATGTTTTTTATGTTAGCGCGGTCAAAGCGTAAATTAACAGGTAATTGCAAGGTTTTATAATCAAATGGCTCACCCGTTGGTGGCTCATTATTGATAATTTCAATGGTTTGTATGTCTGCATCACGCAAATGTACTTCTTTAGCAAATACAGCACGCCAACCTATTTTTACATAGGCTTTATCCACCAATATCTGAAGATCATCAGTCGCTTTGATATCAATATCCGTAACCCAAAGACCTTCACGTAAATTACCTTGCCCATATTCAAAATCGATACCTGTCTCGGTACTGATTTTTTCTAGTATAAATTTAGTGCCCGAATCTGTACCAGCTGCATAAAAAAACACCGCAAACATAATCAAAAGTACAATTAAAATAAGTACCAGCAGCTTGAGTAGGAATGACAGCGGATACCAACGTCTGACAGCACGAGCGTCTCGCTGTGCTGGATCTTCTTCTGGTAACTTGCTAGGCGGGGTATTTTTTGTCAGCATGACACTCAACTACGTTAAAGAATGATTACCAGCAATCGGCACGATGAATAATAAACAACACATAAAATCAATCAAATGACTATAAAGGTGAGCCAATAAAGAAATGCAGCCTGATTGGAATACTCTCCTCTGTCACGCCAGCCGCGACATCGACTCGTACCACGCCCACAGGTGATGCCCAGCGAATACCAACACCAACACCAACCTTTGTCTCAGTGTCAAAATTTTCGTCATAAGCGTTACCCACATCAGTGAAAAACGCCCCGCGAATGCCTGGTTTAAACTCATAGTTATACTCAGCACTACCGACTGCGAGGACTTGTCCACCCGTTAGATAGCCGTTTTCTAATGGTGATAAGCTTTCATAATCATAACCACGAATACTCTGATCACCACCTGCAAAGAAACGTAATTTATAAGGCACTTCGTAAAAATCATCTGCCCAAATATAACCCGTATTTAAACTGCCCAATACCTGATGTTTGTCATCGTCACCGAAGCTATAGATACCGCTGACACTCGCACGAGCGATTGCCATATTGGTGTCACTAGCAACTGACTCACTGCCTGCTTCGATAGAGTAAGACTGACGTATGCCCTGAGTTGGGTTGGTATTATTATCCACATCAGTTTTACTAACACCATAACCAAACAACAGCGCTTGTTGGGTTGGATTAGAGGAGGTAAAACGTATAGGCAGATCTTCCAACTCGGTATCATCGACACCAGTTTCTAACTCATCTAAACGGTAACGCATAGAATAACTGCGATTCCAACCGCTATCACGACGAATATTACGTGCCAATCCTGTTTTTAATGTTCTGGTAGATAGGTCAAAATTACCCTCACCTTGATCGATCACCTCCTCTTCATAGGTGAGTGTTGCATCCAACTTATCATTGAGCGGATGTTTCCAAGGTCGACTGACATAGACACCTACATTTTTGGTAATACTCGACACTTCTGTTTCCGCACCAGCTTGATAGCCTTGACGATTAATAAGGTTATAGTCTATTTTACCAGTTGCGCGCACACCTGTATCTGTTCCATAACCGAGACCAACTTGAGCATCACGAGGTTGGTTAGACCCAACAAAAACATATAATGGTACTTTTTTACTCATAGCAACATCTTCGGGTGTCTTACGTCCTGCCAACGTTGGTGGGACAAAGTTTTCATCAGCAATAGCGCCTACTTCATCAGGCAATATTTTTTGCGCAACATTACTGATTGAATCGCTGATTTTACCTAACAAGTTGTCTGCCTCTTGAGGTTTTTCATCTAATACCCGATCATTCGGCAAACTGCTTAAACGGTCTGCCTTTTGTTCAATAGCTTGCAACTTATCAAGGGTCGCTTCATCAGCCTCAAACTCAATAGCGGCCATATCAGCTGCATCGACGACATTACTGCTATCATCAGTCACCGTGTCTTCATTATTTACACTGTCGCTCTCAGTACTAACACCTTCATCAATATCGCTCTCATTAGATACCACTAAATCGTCACTACTATTATCAGTCACATCCGAAAGACTGTCGTCAATAACAACGTCATCATTACTATCAACTGCTTCATTATCGAAAGCCAAAGTACTGGCTTCACTACTGTCCGTTGGAGGCAATATTGATTCAACATTAACCGTGTTAAAATAACGAGTCGATGATAAGTCATTGGTAAATTTAGTCACATCAGGTGCATAAAAGGGCTCACCGGGTTTAAAGTCGAGTAATTGCTGCAATAGTGACAGCTCGACAGGTAGTTTATCAGGGTCTTGAGTCAACGTATTGGTTTCTCTATCATAAGTAAAAAACACAACTTCATCAAACTCGTAGCGATCGCCTGTGTCATAAACTAGAGAAACGTCTGCGGTGTTGTCCGGCAGAATGATATCAACAGATTTGTTTAGCCAATACTGGTCAAAATAACCATACGTGTTGCTTAGCGACTCAAGTGCGGCTTTACTTTCTTTATAAACACGATGATTAAAGATATCATTTTCTTGTGGTGGTAACTCCTGTTCCAAAGCAATAAATTCTTCTTGCTCACTACCTTCTCCACGAACCTCAACAATACGGCTATCAACACGCACAGGCTCACCTAGCTTTTCAATCACAACATCCAAAGTATCTTGACTAGGCTGACGTAAACTCAAAGTAACGTCATAATAACCCACTGCTTTTGCAGCATCTAATGCCGTTTGACGTAAGCCTGGTGCAGCGGCAGTGAAATCAATAACAGATTGGACTGTAGTGTCGTCAAGTGCTGCCTTGATATTTTTCATGGGCTGGATATCATCATCCGCCTTAGTTTCTACTGGTTCACTATTGTCTGAGTCTTCAGATGCGATTTCTTGTAGATAAATAGTTGTTTCAACATTAGGTAAAGTGATGGCACCGTCATTAAAAAAACGATTATAAAGACGTTTGACGATACTGCCTTTGTTTCGCTCCCGCGGCCTAGGACTACTAGTTTGTTCTATACTGCCATTGTCTACCTGAGTATCCGTTTGATAATCTGGCAAATAGTCATTTGGATCGATAATGTTTGATGTTGGCTCATCTCCATCAGTCACATCGCTGGCACTGGCTACCATCTCGTTATTGGTATTGCCCTCTGCCTCCACACTTTCATCACTGACAGCGTCGTTGGTAGATTCGCTGACATTTATCGAACTCGTTACCACCTCAGTCGTTTCATCGGTTGATTCAGTGGTTGATTCAGCAATTGTCTCGTTTTTACCCAATGTATCAAGGTTATTAGGTTCTGGCAGACTGGTGGCATCCAAATCCACATCTAGACCAATAGGTGATGTCGTGTCATTCAGCGTCGCAATTGGTGCCGTAAAATCGCTATCATTATTACTAACATTGGTATTACTTACAATGTCAATATCTTGAGTATTCTGCATATTGAGCACAGCCAACTCACGATTGATCTGTTCAGGTGTCATCATCTGATAACCCTGATCCTGTATCGCCGTTGCTTGTTGCAATAAGTCTTCATTGACATTGTTAGAAAGATTGGTCGATAGTTCATCTAAAACAGCAGTCTCTTGACTCGTCGCTATTTGGCTATCAGGCTGAACCATCATGGTTGCATTATTGGCGGAATCAGCTAATGCTGTAGGAGCAACACCAAAGCCAACCAAGCTGGTCGCTACAGCAGAAAAAAGTGCTGAACGTGTAAAATTAATGCGTGGGGCATCGCAACGAGAAGCAGTCATCGTGATACGAGAGTTGGGTTGAATACATTGAGCACTGATATCGTTTGATGTACTGTTATTAGTAGCACATTTATTGACCGATGCAGTACGCGCTAGAGTTGAAGGCTGGTATGTCATTTTTATTTCCTATCACCTCACGCGGTACACTGTGATTAACGATTGCTATCATTAAACCTTACCGGTGAATAAACTTGTTAACAGTGCGCTTAAATTATGTTTTACTACCTAGCTTTTGATAATGACAGCCTCTAGTCAATAGTGCAAACTTTCGTATGGTGTGCCATCATCATATCGACATATATAGACCGTAGTAACAGCATGGCTTTATCAGCTCTGACGCCATATATATAACCATATAAAAT